>CAYZND010000018.1:0-19276 GCA_964479495.1 uncultured Mesoterricola sp. | reverse complement strand
AGATGTGTATAAGAGACAGTTGTGGATCTGACCCCAGCGCACGGTGCCGGGCACATCCTTCGCCGTGATCACCCGGACCACGCCGGGCATGGCCTCGGCTTCCTCCGTGTGCACGGCCTTCAGCACGGCGTGCACGTGGTCCGTGTAGACCGGCACGGCGTGCAGCATGCCATGGACCTTCAGGTCATCCGTGTAGCGGGCCCGTCCGGTGACCTTGGCGAGGGCATCGTTGCGCCAGCAGGTGGTGCGCTTGTCCATGGAAGCTCCAGCGGGGAGGTCGGGGGATCAGAGCTGCTCGTACTGGATCGAACCCACTTCGATCCAGCGTTCGTGCCCGTTGCGGATGATGTTGCCATGCACGAAGACATGAGGGTGCTGCTCGGCGGTGCCGGGATAGATACCGATGATCCAGGGGTGTTCCTGGTCGAGCACGTACTCCGGCGTCTCCTTCACCCGCTCCTTCACGATCTCCATGCGCACATGGGTGTAGTCCAGGGCGGACTTGATGGAGAATACCTCGGCCCCTCGGGCAGAGTAGGTGCGGCCCTTGTTGCTCCGCACGAACATGGCGGGCTCCAGGAGCAGCTTGAAGTGCGAGGAGGGATAGGCCTGTCGGAGCGCTTCGAGCAGCTTTTCCACTTCGAGGGTCATGGGGATCTCCGGGGCGAGGAGGACGATGGGGAGGGCTCGCACCCTTTCAGATGTCGGTGAGGCGTCCGCGCATTACGAAAGGCTTTGTATTCGTGGCGGGCATCGTCTGGCAAGGAAGCTGGTGCATGGAACGGTCCCGGAGGCGCCAAGCCTCTGCAGGGAGCGGTGATGGGATGGAACCCGATCGTGCGGCACCTTCCAAGTATAGGGCGGCGAGGGAACGGTAAAGAAATTTAAAATCAAAGGAAAAAATTAATCTATTGCAATTCCTCGACACCGCTTGACGGGTTCATGGCTCCCAAGGGACGCTGAAAGCTCGGGGTCACCCATGTCCTTCCGTCCTGCCCATCTCGCCTGCTGGTGGCGCTGCCACCCAGGGCAAGGTGTGTGAACCCGTAACTCCGTTCCGTCACGCGCTCCGCCCGTCGGCTCCCCCGGCGGGCTTTTTCGTTTTGAGGTATCGCCATGAAACCAACCAACGCCACCTTTGCCGCCACGCTCAAGCGCAGCGAGCAGCTGGAGCAGGACCTCCGGAGCCATCCGGACCGGTACCGCGTCCTCACCGGGGACCGCCCTACCGGCCGGCTCCATGTGGGCCATCTCTTCGGCTCCCTGCAGAACCGGGTGCGCCTCCAGGCGCTGGGCGTCCCGACCTTCATCGTCATCGCCGACTACCAGGTGCTCACGGACCGGGAAGTCTGCGCCGACATCTCCGAACACGTGCGTCAGCTCGTCCTCGACTACCTGGCCGTCGGCCTGGATCCCGACTCCGGGCAAACGTTCATCTTTCCCCACAGCCACGTGCCGGAGCTGAACCAGCTGCTGCTGCCCTTCCTGACCCTGGTCACCAACGCCGAACTGGACCGCAATCCCACCGTGAAGGAGGAGATCCAGGCTTCCGGCCAGAAGCGGATCAATGCGGGCATGTACACCTACCCCGTGCACCAGGCCGCGGACATCTTCTTCTGCAAGGCGAACCTGGTGCCGGTGGGGAAGGACCAGCTGCCGCACCTGGAATTGACCCGCACCCTGGCCCGGCGCTTCAACCAGCGCTTCGGTCCGGTCTTTCCCGAGCCCCAGCCCCTGCTGGGTGCCGCGCCCGAGGTGACCGGGCTGGATGGCGCCCGGAAGATGAGCAAGAGCCGAGGGAACAGCATCCCCCTGAGCGCTTCCGAGGACGAGACGGCCTCCTTGATCGCCTCCGCCCGGACCGATGGGGACCGACGGATCACCTACGATCCCGAGGGGCGGCCGGAGGTGGCCAACCTGCTGCGGCTGGCGGCGCTTGCTTCCGGAGACACCCCTGAAGGCCTTGCGGATCGGATCGGCGATGGCGGCGCCGGGAAGCTCAAGGGATTCCTCACGACGGCGCTCAACGAGCACCTGAGGCCCTTGCGGGAGCGGCGGAAGAAGCTGGAAGGGGATCCCCGGGTGGTTCGGGAGGTGCTCGCGGCGGGAATCCAGCGAGCCCGGGAAGTGGGTGAGGTCACCCTGGCGGAAGTCCGTCGGGCCATGCACATGGAGCTGTGAGGCGGAGCGTCAGCCCAATGCCTCTTCCAGGTTGCGGATGATCGTCCGCAGGGTCTGCTCGAAGGCGGCCACCTGGGCCGCCTTCAGCCCGCGGTAGTAGATCGACAGCATGTCCCTGGAAGCGGCGTGGTAGGCCTCGTGGAGCCTGCGGTTCCGGGCGGTGAGGAACACCCGCCTCAGCCGGGCGTCTCCGGCATCGCTGCGGCGCAGGATCTGGCCCGCCTCCTCGAGCCGGCCGAGCATGAGCGCAAGGGTGGACTTGTCGAGCTTGGTGCGGGCGGCCAGCTCCACCTGGGTGAGGCCGTCCTCCCGCCACAGGGCATAGATGATTCGCCCCTGGGCGGGATTCAGCTCGGCGATGCCGTGTTCCCTGAGAATCCGGCTGAAGACCCGCCCGGCGAGCTGGTGCGCCTGGGCTACCAGGACGCCGCCCTCGCCGGAAGCATCCGGACGATCCTGGCGCGTCATCGCAGATCCCCGGCCTCGAGGGCGGTGACCTGGAGGCCATGGTAGTAGCGGCCCCGGAGCGGGGAAAACCGGAACAGGCTGAAGTCGCCGCCGTCCCTGCCGCCGGGGTAGTAGGTTTCCCAGCCATCCATCCACAGGGCGGCCCGGGTCTCCGGGTCGAGGACCTCCGCCACGGTGCCCTGGAGCGAGAGCCCCTCGAAGGTGGCCGTGTCGGCATAGTAGAGGCAGACCCGCGGGTCCTGCCGAAGCTGCCGCACCTTCTGGCTCGAGGTGTTCGTGCCCAGCCAGCTGTCGAAGGGGGTGGGAAGGGCCGCAGGATGCTGGGACAGCGCCTCCTGGCGCAGCTTGATCAGGTTGAACATCACGCGGGTTTCGGGAAATCCCTCCGCGCCGTCGAGGGTGGAGACGAACACGAAGTCCGAGCGCAGGATCAGTGCGGAAGCCGCGAGGGAGGTTTCGGTCGTCATGATGAGGCTCCGGACATTAAAATTTTACATAAAACTAGTTTGGCGAAACGTCGCTCACGAATCAAGCACTTCGGTTCAGGACACGCGTGAGGTGAATCCTTGCGATAATGCAGGTTTCTTCCCGGATGTCCCCAGATTCCACGCGGAGACCCCATGATGCGTACCGATCCACGGCTGGAGACCCTGCTGGACCCTCGGGCGCTCCGCCCGGAGCCCCTGTTGCGCTGGGTCCTCGAGGCCTCTCCGGAGATGCGGGGCGGGGTTCGGCCCCGGACGGAGCGGCTGGGCCTGCTGCGCGAGGAACTGGAGGCGCGGGGCCTCTCTGAAGGGCTGCGGGAAGCCTGGACGCACACGTCGGCCGTACGCCTGTTCGCCGAGACCGGGTTGCCGGACCAGTCGAGCTTCCTGGGGGAGCTCCTGCAGCGGCTCGTGGACAAGGCGGTGCCGCACCTGGATCCGGAAGGGGACCTCTACGCGCTGGTGGACCGCCTGGATCTGGATGAGGCCGATGCCCAGTGGTTGGAGTCCCTGCCCAGGCCGGTGCTCGAGAGCTGGGCCTCAGTGCTCACGCCCACGATCGGCATCTGGGAGCAGGCGGCCCGGCTCCTGGCCCGCCGTGCCTGCGCGGTGGGGCTGTCCCGGGACCTGCTGGCGCTGGATCCGGAAGGCACCGATGCCGATTCGCCCTTCTTCGACCTGCCAAGCCGCCTGGAGCGCTGGGTGGAGCATCCGGAGGATCCTGTGGCGTGCTCCGCCTGGAAGGCGGGCCTGGAGGGCTGCCGTGCCTACCTGCGTGCAGCCCAGGTCCGGATGGAGGATCGCGGCATCTCCACGGACCTCGTCTTCCGCATGGAGCTTCTCGACGCCCAGCTGGTACGAATGGCGCAGCTCATGTGCTTCGCCCGAGGGGAGGGCGATGGGCTCGCCTTCGCGGTGGAGCTCGTGCGGGACAGCGCGGAACAGCGCAGCCTCCGGGCGCTGCTGCGCCGGACTTCCAAGCGCCTGGTGCGGAGGATGATGGAGCACGCCGGGGAGACCGGCGAACACTACATCGCAAGGGACCGCCAGGAATGGTGGGCCATGGCCAGGTCCGCGGCGGGGGGTGGGCTGCTCACGGCGGGAACCGCCCTGCTCAAGTACGGAATTGCGGCCCTGCCGCTGGCGCCCCTGGTGATGGGGCTGGGACAGGCGGCCAACTTCACCGTGAGCTTCTGCCTCATGCAGCTGCTCGGGTTCAGCCTCGCCTCCAAGCAGCCGGCCATGACGGCGGCCTCCCTGGCCCAGGCCCTCGAGCAGGAGCAGGGGGTCGAGGCGGAGGTGGACCTCGTGGCCGCCATCACCCGGACCCAGCTGGTGGCCGCCCTGGGCAACGTGCTGGCAGCCATCCCGGCGGCCCTCGTCATCGGCGGGCTGTGGTTCCTGGCCTCTGGCCAAGGTCCCCTGAACCCGGAGCTGGCCCTGCACAGCCTCCACGCCAACCACCCGCTCCATGGCTGGACCCTCTTCTACGCCGCGGGGACCGGGGTGTTGCTCTGGGCCTCCAGCCTCGTCTCGGGCTGGACGGCCAACTGGAGCGCCTATCGCCGACTGCCGGAAGCCGTTGCGGCCAGCCACCGGCTCCAGGGCTGGGTGGGGCCAAGGGCCGCCGAGGTCCTGGGCACCTTCCTGCGCAAGCACCTCGCAGGCTTCGCGAGCTTCCTGGCGCTGGGCCTGCTGCTGGGCTTCGTGCCCCTGCTGGCGGCCTTCGCAGGCATCCACCTGGAAGTGAGGCACGTGACGCTCCAGGCCGCCTCCCTGGCCTACGCCTCCGCCAGCCTATGGGTCCAGGGCACGCTGCCATGGATGGATGTGCTGTGGGGGCTCCTGGGGGTGGCCCTCATCGGCGCCCTGAACTTCAGCGTCTCCTTCGGCTTGGCCCTGTGGACGGCGATCCGTGCCCGGGACCTGGATGTGCGGGCCACCTTTCGGCTGTTGTTGGCGCTGCTGAGAGCCTTCAACCGGAGGCCTGGCCGCTTCCTCGGGATGCCTCCCGGCGATTCCGCAACGCTCCTCCCGGATCCCTCGGTGGAGCGCTGAACCCGCTCACGGCGCACCCTCAGCGCGATCCAGGGGGAGTCTCTGCCGCGCGGGCTTCCTGCTCGAACCGGTTGGCGAAGTAGGGATCCCGACCCCTCAGCTTCTGGATCAGGCTGGAGCCGAGGTACAGGAGCGGGAACAGGGGGCCCCAGCGCTCGTACTGACGGACATGGACCAGCTCATGGGCGCGATAGGCCTCGAGCGTGGCTGGATCGACCGCAAAGATGACGTGGCCGTTGGTGAAGGCCAGGATCCGGAGCCGGGTGGGCAGGGCGGAGATGCCCGTGATCAGGCGTCCGCCCACGATCTGGACGGTCCCATCCCGCACCTGGAGCTTGGCTCCGCAGAGGACAGCCACCAGTGCGACGGCCAGGCCGGCCGCCGAGCAGGGGGCAGCCCAGAGGTAGCCGAGCAGGCGGAGAAGGTGCTTTCCGGATATCACGCTTCCAGTGTAGGCCCTGGGCGGGCCGGTACGGGCGGCGCCGGGGCTCTTCAACCCCTCAGCAGGAGCTCTGCCAGCCGGTTGTGCCGCTCCAGCACGACCGGAAGATCCGCCGTGAGGAGGTGGCCCCCGCGGACGATCACGCGGCCGTGGATGACGGACAGCGCTACCTTCGCCGGGGCGCAGAAGAGCAGGGCGGCCAGGGGATCGTGGAGCCCGCCTGCATGGTCGATGCCGCGGACATCGAAGGCCACGAAATCGGCGCACTTGCCGGGCGCAAGCTCGCCGATGTCCGCGCGGCCCAAAGCTTCCGCGCCACCGCGGGTGGCGACCTCCAGGGCCTCCCGGGCGGAGAGGCCCGCGGGATCGCCGGAGACGCGGGCGAGGAGCAGGGCCTGCCGCGCCTCCGCCAGCATGTGGCCCGCATCGTTGGAGGCGGAGCCGTCCACGCCCAGGCCCACGGGCACACCCGCGGCGCGCATCCGTTTGATGGGGGCGATGCCGGAGCCCAGCCGCATGTTGGAGGAGGGGCAGTGGGCCACGCCCGTGCGGGTGCGGGCGAAGAGGTTGATGCCGTGGTCGTCCAGGCAGACGCAGTGGGCGTGCCAGGTGCCAGCACCCGTCCAGCCCAGCTCTTCCGCATACTGGGCCGGGGTGCGGCCGAACTTCTCGCGGCTGTAGGCCACGTCGCCCTGGGTCTCCGCCAGGTGCGTGTGCAGGCCGACGCCGTAGCTCCGGGCCATGGCGGCGGACTCGCGCATGAGGTCCCGGGAGACGGAGAAGGGCGAGCAGGGCGCCAGGGCGATGCGCAGCATGGCGCCGTCCGTCCCATCGTGCCAAGCCTCGATGAGGCGCTGGGAGTCCTTGAGGATGGCCTGTTCGTCCTCCACCACGCGGTCCGGGGGCAACCCGCCCTTGGACTGGCCCACGCTCATGCTGCCCCGGCAGGCGTGGAAGCGCATGCCGATCTCCCGGGCGGCCTCGATGCTGTCCTCCAACCGGCAGCCGTTGGGATAGATGTAGAGGTGGTCCGAGGACGTGGTGCAGCCGGAGAGGATCAGCTCCGCCATGGCCGTCAGTGTGGAGACGCGGATCATCTCGGGCGTGAGGCCCGCCCAGATGGGGTACAGCCCCGTCAGCCAGTCGAAGAGCTCGCAGTCCTGCACGCCGGGCACGCAGCGGGTCAGCGACTGGTACATGTGATGGTGCGTGTTGACCATGCCCGGGATGACCACGTGGCCCGTGGCGTCGATCACTTCGTCGGCCGTGGCGGGCAGCTCGGTGGTGGGTCCCACCTGGACGATGCGGTGGCCCTGCGCGAACAGGCCACCGTCGGGGATCTCGCGACGCTGGTCGTCCATGGTGGCGAGCAGGGTGGCATGGCGCAGCAGGAGGGTGCGTTCGCTCATGGGACCTCCGAGGGCATCATTGTGCAGCGGTTCCCCGTACACGAAAACCGCCCCGTGAGGGGCGGTCTCCATGGGAATGATCGACCTTAGCTCTTGGGGAGCTTGGAGGCGACGCCCTGCACGTAGTAGTTCATCTTGTTGATCTCGTCGTCGCTCATGACCTTGCCGGCAGGCAGCACGGTCTTGCCGTCCTGGTCCACCACGGGGCCCTGGAAGGGATGCAGCTTGCCGGAGACGATCTCGCCTTCGAGCTTCTTCACGAGGGCCTGGACATCCTTGGGCACGGCGGCGCTCATGGGCGCCAGCTTGATCATGCCGTCCTTGATGCCGCCCCACACGAAGCCGGTCTTCCAGGTGCCGGCCAGGGCTTCGTTCATGACCTTGGTGTAGAAGTCGCCCCAGACGTGGGTGGTGGCGGTCAGGTGGCTCTTGGGGCCGTACTTGGACATGTCGGAGTGGTAGCCGAAGGAGTAGACGCCCTTCTCTTCGGCGGCCTGCACCACGGCGGTGGAGTCGGTGTGATGGGTCACCATGTCCGCGCCGGAAGAGATGAGGGTCAGGGCGGCTTCGCGCTCCTTGCCGGGATCGAACCAGGAGTTCACCCAGATCACGCGCACCTCGGCCTTGGGGTTGACGCTCTTCATGCCCTGGGTGAAGGCGTTGATGCCCTGCAGCACCTCGGGGATGGGGAAGGCGGCCACGTAGCCGGCGATGTTCTTCTTGGTCATCTTGCCGGCGATGACGCCGTTCAGGTAGCGGCCTTCATAGAAGCGGGCGTTGTACTGGCCGACGTTGGCGCCATTCTTGTAGCCGGTGGCGTGCATGAACACGGTGCTGGGGAAGGCGGGGGCGACCTTCAGGGTGGGGTTCATGTAGCCGAAGGAGGTCGTGAACACGACCTTGCAGCCGCTCTGGGCCAGCTCGCGGATGACGCGCTCGGCGTCGGCGCCCTCGGGCACGTTCTCGACGTACTGGGTGGTCACCTTGCCCTTGAGGGCGGCTTCCATCTGCTTGCGGCCCAGGTCGTGCTGGTAGGTCCAGCCCGCGTCCCCGATGGGGCTCACGTAGACGAAGCCGACCTTGGTCTGGGCCATGAGGCTCGCGGAGGCGAGCGCGAGGGTCAGCACAGCGAATTTCCTCGTATTCATTCGAATTACCTCCAAACGGGTTGGGAAGGGGCCGCCGCAGGACGGCTGAGGGGAAAGCGGAACCAGGAAGGGCTAGGCGTCCGGCAGGAACGGCTGACCCAGGGAGGCTGGGGAGTTCAGCCGGATCGTCTTCAGGTTTCTGGAAATGAGCACCAAGACCACTATTGTGGCAGCGTACGGGATCGAGGAGAGGAACTGGGCGGGAATCGAGAGCTGGAGCCCGGAACCCTGCAGGAACATCTGGGCGATCATGGCGCCGCCGAAGAGGTAGGCACCGACCATGACGCGCAGGGGCCGCCAGGTGGCGAAGACCACGAGCGCCAGGGAGATCCAGCCGCGGCCCGCGATCATGCCTTCCACCCACATGGGGGTGTAGAAGACCGACATGAAGGCCCCGCCGATGCCCGCCATGGCGCCCCCGTAGAGGGTCGCGAGGTACCGGTAGCGCAGGACGGGATGGCCGATGTCGTGGGCGGAGACGGGCGACTCGCCCACCGCGCGCAGGGTGAGGCCCGTGCGCGTGCGATAGAGGAACCAGGCCACCAGGCCCAGCATGATCCACGAAAAGTAGACGAGGGCCTGCTGCTCGAAGAGGGCGGGGCCGAGGTAGGGAATGCTCGCCAGCCCGGGAATGCGGACCGGCACCTGGCTGGCCAGGGCGATGGACTCGTAGGGCTTGCCGATGAAAGCCGAGAGGCCCACCCCGAAGATGGAGAGGGCCAGGCCCGCGGCCACCTGGTTGGCCATCAGCGTAAGGGCCAGGATGGCGAAGAGGAGGGACATCAGCATGCCCGCGCCCATGCCGGCCAGCACGCCATAGAAGGCGTTCTGGGTGTGGTGGGTGACGGCGAAGGCCACGATGGCGCCCACGGACATGACGCCCTCGGCGCCCAGGTTGAGCACGCCGGACTTCTCGGTGACCAGCTCGCCCAGGGCCGTGATGATCAGGGGTGTGCCCGCCACGATGGTGGCGAAGAGGATGGAGGTGAAGAGGCTCTGTTCCATGGCGGTCTCAGATCACTTTTTCTTGCCGAAGCGGGGGCGGAAGTAGACGAACACGTCCGAGCCCAGCAGGAAGAACAGCAGCAGGCCCTGGAAGACCTTGGAGATGGAGGAGGGCAGGTTCATGTACTGCTGGGCCTGCTCGCCGCCGAGGTACAGCAGGGACATCAGGAGGCTGGAGAAGAAGATGCCCACGGGGTTGAGACGGCCCAGGAAGGCCACGATCATGGCCGCGAAGCCGTAGCCCGGCGAGATGTGCTCGGTGATCTGGCCCATGGGGCCCGCGATCTCGGACAGGCCCGCGATGCCGGCCATGCAGCCGCCGGCGAGCATGCCGATCCAGACGGTGCGCTTGGCGGAGAACCCCGCGTAGCGGCTGGCGTTCTCGGCCTGGCCCGCCACCTTCATCTGGTAGCCCAGGAAGCTGCGGTTCATGAACAGCCAGCCCACGGCCAGCGCGCCCAGACCGATCAGGAAGGAGGCGTTGAGGCGGGTGCCCTCCTTGAGGATCGGCAGCATGGCCGCCTGGTCGAAGAGCTTCGTCTGGGGGAAGTTGAAGCCGTCGGGATCCTTCCAGGGGCCATGGACCAGCCAGGAGACCATGAGCTGGGCGATGTAGACCAGCATCAGGCTCGTGAGGATCTCGTTGGCGTTGAAGCGGGTCCGCAGGAAGGCGGGGATCGCGGCCCAGAGCATGCCGCCCAGGGCGCCCGCCAGGACCATGGCCGGCAGCAGCAGGGGGCTTCCGGTCGTGTCGAAGCGGAGGGCCACCCAGCCGCCCGCCAGGGCGCCGATGAGGAGCTGGCCCTCGGCGCCGATGTTCCAGATGTTCGCCCGGAAGCCCACGGAGAGGCCCACGGCGCACATCATCAGGGGCGTGGCCTTCAGGAGCAGCTCGGAGATGCCGTAGCTGTCCTTCAGGGGCTTCATGAAGAAGACCTGGAAGCCCTCCATCGGGTTCTTGCCGAGCGCCTTGAACAGGAACAGCCCGAAGAGGAGCATCAGCAGGACCGCCAGCACCGGCGAAAGGTAGCGCATCGTGCGCGAGGGCTCCGTGCGCGGTTCGAACCTAAGCCACATGACTGCGATCCTCCTGTCCTTCGGCGCCGGGCCACATGCCGCTCATCCAGATGCCGATCTCCTCGACGCCCGTCTGCGACGTGGCCTTGATGGGCGAGAGCCGCCCCTTGGCGATGACCACGATCCGGTCCGCGATCTCGAAGAGCTCCTCCAGCTCCTCCGAGATGACCAGGATCGCGGTGCCCTTGTTCCTCAGGTCGATGAGGGAGCGCCGGATGAAGGAGGCCGCCCCTACGTCCACGCCCCAGGTGGGCTGGGCCAGCACGAGCACCTTGGGGTCCTGCATGATCTCGCGGCCCACGATGAACTTCTGCAGGTTGCCGCCGGAGAGGGACTTGGCCTCCGACTCGGCGCCGCCGCACCGGACATCGAAGCGGGCGATGCACTCCTCGGCGAACTTGCGGGCCATGCCGAAGCGGATCAGGCCCTTCCAGAGCATGCCCAGGCGGTGGGCGGTGAGCAGCACGTTCTCCGTGAGGGTCAGGCGGGGCACTGCGCCCCGGCCCAGGCGGTCCTCCGGAACGAAGCACATGCCCAGGCCCCGGCGGCGCCCCGAGTGCATGCGCCCCGCGGGCACGCCGCAGATCTGGACGTGGTGCTTGTCGTGGACGACGTCCTCGCCGGAGATGGCTCGGAGCAGCTCCTGCTGGCCGTTCCCGGAGACGCCCGCGATGCCCACGATCTCGCCGCTGCGGACCTCGAGGTGGACGTTCTTCAGGTCCGTGCCGAAGGGATCGTCCGAAGGCAGGGAGAGGCCCTCGATCTTGAGGCGAACCTCGCCACCCTCCTCGGGCTCGCCATGGTGGCAGACGGGCAAGTCCTCGCCGATCATCATGCGGGCCATGGACTGCGGGGTCTCCTCGGCGGGCTTGCAGGCGCCGATGACCTTGCCGCCGCGCAGCACCGTGGCGGTGTGGCAGAGCTCCTGGATCTCGTCGAGCTTGTGGCTGATGTAGAGGATGCTCCGGCCCTCGGCCGCCAGCTGGCGCAGGGTCTCGAAGAGCTTGCGCACGGCCTGGGGCGTGAGCACGGAGGTGGGTTCGTCGAGGATCAGCAGCTTGGGATCCGACAGCAGGCAGCGCACGATCTCCACCCGCTGCCGCTCGCCCACGGACAACGCATGGACCAGGCGGCGGGGATCCACCGGCAGGCCATACCGCTCGGACACCTCCTCGATGCGCTTGGAGAGCGCGTCGAGGTCGAACTTCCCGGGCAGGGCCAGGGCCACGTTCTGCGTGACGGTGAGCGTCTCGAAGAGGGAGAAGTGCTGGAAGACCATGCCGATGCCCAGCTCGCGGGCCCGGGCGGGGTTCTTGATGTGGACGGGCTTGCCTTCCCAGAGGATCTCGCCGGAGTCGGGATGGGTGACGCCGTAGATCATCTTCATCAGCGTGGACTTGCCGGCCCCGTTCTCGCCGAGCACGGCGTGGATCTCGCCGGGCATGACGGTGATGTTGACGTTGTCGTTGGCGATGACGGCGGGATAGACCTTGCGGATACCTATCGCTTCCAGTCTTGGCGTGGCAAGGGGTTCATTTGGCATCTGGGGTACCTAGATGGAGTGAATGCAGGACCGTGCCAACCGTCGATCGTTCGACTGACGGAGGCTCGACCTTGGTGCGACATGCATGCACCGGGTCGATGGGGGGCTTCATCCGGGAAGACGCTTCTGGGAGCAGGAGCAGCGACCTGGAAGGGCGATGTCAACGGGAAGTGAACCGGTTCCGGGGATCTTGCGGAGGCATAGAATTATTGCGTCTCCATCGTAGAAAGAACCACCCGAGAGTCAAGATTTTTTTGCCTGCGAATAAAAAATTATCGTAGTTCGACACAAACTTGTTCATGCCCGGATTGGGGGGGATCGAGGCCCGTAGATGGGCCTTTACCCGCCGTCGATCGCGGGGGCTTGCACAAATCCGTCACCGGCCTGGACCCGCTTCCGGCAGGGGGCCTGCACGAGGCGCGTGGGGTCCAGATCCGCAATCACGGTCTCCGCGCGGACGCCCTTCCCTTCCGGCCGTGGCGGGATCCTGGGCGGGATCACCCGGGTGGTCATGGGGCATCTCCAGGAAAGGCGAAGAGCAGGGTGGGCACAGGGATTCCGTGGCGGAGCCCCTGCTCATGATACCAAGCGGTAGGTCGTTTCAGAGGGTTACAGCCGGGCCCTTCAGGAGGTGCTCGGCGATCTCGTACATGTTCGTGATGCTCCCCACGGCGAGCCGGTCCGTGAGCTGGTAGAAGTCCAGGCAGGTCCCGCAGGACGCCACCTCGACGCCCCGGTCGGCGAGCTTGCGCAGGTTCTCCAGGGACTCGGAGCCCTCCACCGCGAGCCTGACCCCGGCGTTCATGAGGATCACGCGGCGCGGCGGAACCTCGCCCACCGCGAGGGTGTAGAGGAACCCCCGCATGAGCAGATGCGCCAGATCCGGATCGCCCGTGCCGATGCCGTCCGAGGTGATCAGCACGACCGGTCGCGGTCCTGCGTCGCAGGGAAGCGCGGCAACCGGTTCCGGAAGGGGGCTTTCCGGGGCCTTGGCCGACGGGTCGGCCTGGGGCCTCAACCGGAGGCGGGTCTCAAGCCCCTCGGACACCACGGCCTCCACCGCGCACTGGGCATGGGCGGCGAACTTCAGGAGGTTCTCCCGGGCGGCCTCGTTGTCCACGATTACCTCGAGCAGCTCGAAGCCGCCTTCGGTCAGGGCTTGCCTGACGAGGACCACGGGCTGCGGGCACGGGAGTCCCCGCGCATCGATGTCTCTACGGATAGGGTTCATAGCGTCTCCTTGAGTGGCCTTGCTCCGCGCCGAGGACCTTCCACAGGCCCTCCGCGCCGCTTTCCTTCAGAAGCTCCAGGTGGTCCCCGATGTCGCACAGCAGGCCGAAACCGCAGGAACTGTGTACCTGGCGCGGGACGGGAATCAGCTCTACCTGCAGCCCTGCGGCGTTCAGCTGCTTTTCGGCCTTCAGGGCTGCATGGCTGGAGGGGTAGGTGGCCAGCAGGAGGAGGCTCACCGGAGCCACACCTGGCCGGCCTCGCCGCCGGTCTCACCGATGATCCAGACGGGGACGCCCGCAGCCTGGAGCGCTGCCATGGCCGCCTCGGCCTCGCCCTCGGGCACGGCGGCCAAGAGACCGCCGGAGGTCTGCGGATCGAAGAGCAGGTCCAGCACCCGGGGGGAAGCGTCGCCCTTGAGGAATCCGGCGCGTCCCTCGCGGTTGCGATAGGTGCCCTCGGGAACGAGGCCCATGTCCGCGTAGGCCTCTACGTCGGGCAGCAGAGGTACCCGCGCAACCTCGAGGACCAGGCCGCAGACCGTTCCCATGGCCATCTCGGCCGCATGGCCGGCCAGGCCGAAGCCGGTCACGTCCGTGCAGGCCTGGACATGGAACCGCGAAAGGACCTCCGCCGCGACCTTGTTCAGGGTCCCCATGGAGGCCTCGGCCGCGGTCTGGGCTTCGGGCGACGCGCACTGGGCGCGGAGCGCCATGTTCACCAGCCCGGTTCCAATGGGCTTGGTGAGGAGGAGCCTGCCGCCGGGCGCGAGGGTGTTGTTGCGCCAGGCCCGGTCAGGATCCACGAGTCCCGTGACCGCGTAGCCGAGCTTGGGCTCGGGGTCCTCGACGCTGTGGCCGCCCAGCAGGGCGCACCCGGCTTCGACGAGGGCCTCGAGCCCGCCCTCCAGCATGGCCCTGAGGGGCTCGATCCCAAGGGCCTTGAGGGGGTGGCAGACCAGGGCCAAGGCCGTGAGCGGGCGCGCGCCCATGGCGTAGATGTCGGACAGGGCGTTGGCCGCGGCGATCCTGCCGAAGAGGCGGGGATCGTCGACGATGGGCGGGAAGAAGTCCACCGTCTGGACGAGCGCGGCCTGGGGGCCGATGCGGAAGAGGCCGGCGTCCTCGCTTCCCGCGAAGTCGGCGATGAGATCGGGGTAGGTCGGCTGGGACAGGCCGCACAGGGCCTTCTCCAGGAGGCCGGGGCCGAGCTTGGCGCCGCACCCCGAGAAGCGCGTGTAGGAGGTGAGCTTCATGCGAGGATCTCCTCCAGGGCGGCCAGGGTTGCCTGGATCTCGTGGGAGGTGGTGAAGAAGCCCGGCGAGAAGCGGAGCGTGCCTCCCGAGTCGAGCGTTCCAAGGCTCCGGTGGGCCGCAGGTGCACAGTGCAGGCCCACCCGGGTGCAGATGTCGCGGCGGTCCAGCGCCAGGGCGATCTCGCCCAGGTCGCGCCCCTCGACCGCGATGGAAATCACGGGAACCCGCTCCTGGCCGGGTTCTGGGCCGTACGAGACGACCCCGGGCAGCGCCCGCAGGCCCCGCAGCAGCTCATCGCAGAGGGCCATTTCCCGGGCCTGGGTGGTCCCGATCCCGGTGGCGGCGATGAAGCGCACTGCGGCACCCAGCCCCGCTATGCCCGGCAGGTTGGGCGTTCCGGCTTCGTAGCGGTCGGGGAGCGTCTCCGGCTGGCGTTCCTGGTCGGAGGCGCTTCCCGTGCCGCCGAAGATCAGGGGGGTCGGCTCCACACCGGGTCCCAGCAGGACAGCGCCCGTGCCGGCCGGTCCGAGCAGTCCCTTGTGACCGGAGAAGCACAGGAAATCGCAGGCCTCGGGGAAGGGACGATGACCGGCCAGCTGGCTGGCATCCACGCAGAGGGGAATCCGTTTCCGGCGGCAGAGCGCCGCCACCTCGTCCACGGGGGTGACGCCGCCCGTGACGTTGCTGGCGGCGGTCATCACCATCAGGTCGGGCCGCTGGGCCAGGGCTTCGTGCAGGGCTCCGGGATTCGGCCGTCCCGAGGCGTCGAAGGGGATCACGAGGAGTCGGACGCCCCGGGTGCTCTCCAGGAACCGGAGGGGTCGCATGACCGCGTTATGCTCCAGGGAGGTGAGGGCGACTGCGCCGCCGGCAGGGATGCTGCCCAGGATGGCGAGGTTGAGCGCTTCCGTGGCGCTCGCGGTGAAAATGAGGCGTTCCGTGTCCCGGGCGCCCAGCAGGCTGGCGCAGGATTCCCGCGCTTCGAACAGCAGGCGGCTGGCTTCCTGGGCGAGGCGGTGGCTGGCCCGTCCAGGGCTGGAGCCGCCTTCCTGGAGGCAGCGCGAGACGGCCTCGGTGACGCCCGGGGCCTTGGGATGGCTGGTGGCGGCGTGGTCGAGGTAGATCATGGGGCGAGGTGGAGGATGGCTTCGAGCACACCCCCGGCGATGGCGCGGGCCTTGTCCGAAACGGTGAAGCAGTGCTCGCGCACGCAGCGGGGGTCGATGTCGGCCACCTTGAGGCCGGCCTTGGCCTCGTAGCCGGGCCGGATCAGGCCCCGGAGGAGGCCGTCGAGGCTCGCGGGCACCAGGACGCGCCCTTCGGGGCCCTGGAGGGCCAGGACGGGCTCTCCCGCCTGGACCCGATCGCCGATGCGCTTCAGGTTCTCCACCACGCCTGCGACGGGCGCATGCAGCACCCGCTCGCGGCCCATGCCGGCGATCACGCCCGGAATGCCCGTGTTCGGCTCCGCGCCGCCTTCCAGGATCACGCGACCCAGGTGGTGGCCGCGGTTGGTCTCGATCACGGCGTGGGCGTCGACGCCGGCCTCGAAGCCCGGGCCCAGGGCCACCACTACATCGGCCAGGCCGCGGTGGGTCCCGAGGTTCCGCTTGGCGAGGATGGCGTCCACCAGGGCCAGCGGACGGAACTGGGCCAGGACCGCGCCCTCGGGGTCCTCCAGCACTGGTACGGGACCCTCGGGACCGCAGGCCTCGAGGGCGGCCCGCCAAGCCTCGAAGGTCTCCACGCGGACCGAGCGGACGCCCTCCACTTCCGCCGTGCCCTCGTACATGGCCTCCGAGAGGGACACCGTCCTCCGGATGGCGCTGGGCCGGGCCGCTTCGAGGGCCGCGACCTTGAAGCCGGCCCGCACCAGGCGGAGGATGCAGCCCGTGGCCAGGTCGCCCGCCCCGCGCACGACGACGTGTTCTCCGTGGATCAGTGACATCGGCACGCTCCTTCCCGGGGTGCTCCCTGGGCGCAGGGCGCGAAGGGCGGCCGCACCTGGGCCAGGACCTCCTTGGCGGGGTCGGGATCGCCGAGGGCGCAGACCAGGACGAGGTCCACACCGAGGGGATCCGCGACGCAGAGATCGCGCAGGAGGTCCGCCGGAGCCCGCGGGCACCGGTCGGCCTTGTTGAGCAGCAGCACCCGCTGGGCTCCTGCGGGAGTCCCCTTGAACAGGCCCTGGGGCGAGCGAGCCAGGGCGGCGAGGTGCGACAGGCGGATGGAGGCCCCCGGCGCACAGCCTGTGACGGCGCCGAAACGCTCCGGCCGGTGCACGGTGGTGTCATCCATGGGACGTCCAAGGCCGTCCAGACCGACGAAGCCCAGCACGACTTGGGTGATCGCCGGGATCACGGGTTCGTGCGCCTCCGGTGCCTTCACGGGCCTGCCCCTGGAGCCATCGGCTTCCACGAGGACGAAGGTCCGCTGTCCGGCGAGCGGTGCGACCCAGGCCGGATCGATGCCCCGGAGCTTGCCCTCGTCCGGCAGGGCGCTGGAGACCACGACGATGCGGCGACCACGGCCGGGAAAGGGCGGAACCCGTTCCCAGAGCCCCGTCGGATCGGCCCCTGAGGCGGGTGGGGCGGCATAGGCCGGTTCGAGGACCACCTGATCGAACACCCGCGCGGGCTCGAGGCGGGGATCGAAGAGGTGCGTGGTGGTGGTGAGCACGACATCCTGCCCGCGCAGGGAGAGCGCTTCACCCAGTCCGAACAGGGCGCGGGTCTTGCCGCCCGCTCCCACCAGCGCGATCACGCCACCGTTACCAGGATCAGGCAGAAGCGGGAGAAGGGCCTCGGACAGGCGCATGGGGCGCTACCGGTCCGAGCGGGCGGAGCCTGCCCGCCGGGCTGCCTGGGTGTGTCTCAGCTGAGGCAGGGACGAGGCGTTCCGGCGCACCGCGACGATCTCACCCAGGATCGCAATGGCCAGTTCCTCAGGCGTCTCGGCGCCGATGTCCAGGCCCACGGGGCCCCAGAGGGCGTCTACCCGGGCGGGATCCACGCCATCCTGGCGGAGCTGGTCCAGGAGGAACCGCGTCTTGCGGCTGCTGCCCATGAAACCGGCGTAGCGGTATTCCCGCTTCATCAGCGCACGCAGGCACTCCAGATCCAGCAGGTGCGAACGGGTTACCACCACGGCGTAGGTGGAGGCGTCGCAGGAGAACTGCGCGATGGCCTGCTCCCAAGCGGCCGTGATCGTGCGAGCGCCCTCCGGCATCTGCCCTTCCGCCAGCACCTCGGGCCGGTCGTCCACCACCGTGACCTGGAACCCCAGCGGCAGGGCCGCGGCCGCCAGGGTTCGGCCCACATGGCCGCCCCCGAGGATCAGCAGCTTCTCTGCGGGAAAGACCGGCTCGAAGTAGACGCCGGCCGCTTCGTCGAAACGGGGTTGACCGGCCTCCAGCAGCTGGACCACCGAGCGGGCGTCCAACCCCTGGGCCGCGCCGTGGACCGGCTTCCCGCTCCGGTCGAACACGGCCACGTCCACCGTCGAAGGTCCTCGGGAAGAACCCGTGATCCGCTTCACCAGGAGCATGGGCTCCCCCTTGGCCAGGTGCGCCAGGACGATCCGATACGGTTCGATCCTGTCCATCGGCTCGATGAGGAGCGTATGGATCCCCCCGCAGATCATCTCGGTGCCGGCCACATCGGTTCCCAGCATCTCCACCCGGAGCAACTCGGGGCGGCCGCTCTCCAGGCTCCGCCGGCAGGCTTCCAGCCCGCAGGCCTCGCCCTTGCCGCCGCCGATCGTGCCCAGCCGGTAGCCTGTTTCACCCAGAAGCATCATGGCGCCCGGATGCCTCGGCGACGATCCCTTCACGTCGATGCTTGTGGCAAGCACCCACCGTTCCGGGCGTTCGGCGATGGTCTTGAAGATGTCCAGGTCCATGTCCTCTCTTCTGCATCCCGAGTCTTGGATGCCTTCATCCCGCAGCCTTCATGATGGATCGCCGGGAGGGTCCCAGCAATGCAGGAACCCCCCGGCGACCCGGTCGAGACACGCTTCTAGAGCTTGCCCATGGCCTTCAGGATGCGCTCCGGCGTGAAGGGCCACTCCCGCATCCAGACGCCCACGGCGTCGTGGATGGCGATGGCCACGGCGGGCGCCGCCCCGTTGACCGCGATTTCCGAGACGCTCTTAGCGCCCCAGGGACCAACCTCGTCGGCCACCGGCACCAGCTCGACGTGGAAGTCGTCGGGCACCTCGTGGGTGGAGGGGATCTTGTAGTCGAGGAAGTTGCCGTTGAGGAGGCGTCCCTCGGAATCGTAGATCATCTCCTCGTAGAGGGAGTGCCCCAGGGCCTTCAGGCAGGCCCCGAAGATCTGGCCCTTGGCGAGGGCTGGGTTGATGGGCGTGCCGCAGTCCTGGTAGGCGTGGAAGCGCCGCACCTTCACGTCGCCGGTGCGCTGGTTCACCGCCACTTCCGCGAAGTGGGCGCCGTAGGGGAAGGCCGCATGGTCGGTCTTGAAGCCGCCGGTGCCGACAAGCTCGTGGTGGCCTTCGCCCTGGGTCGCCATGTGGGCCAGCTGCGCGAGGGTGATCTCGCCCTTCTGGCCGACCACCCTGCCGCGGGGCGCGATGCAGAGGTCCGCGGCGCCCTCGCCGAGGACCGTCGCAGCCGCAGCCAGGATCTTGTCCCGGAGGTTCTCGGCGGCCTTCACGGCGGCGTTCCCGGAGAAGTAGGTGCCCTTGGAGGCGTAGGCGCCGCAGTCGAAGGGGGTGACGTCCGTGTCGCCCGAGATGACGGAGACATCCTCCATCTCGAGCCCCAGGATCTCCGCCGCGGCCTTGGCGGTGATGGTGTCCAGGCCCGTGCCGAGGTCCGCGCCGCCCGAGAGGACGAGGACGGTGCCGTCGGTGAGCAGGCGCATCTCCGCGTTGGCCGAGTCGAGGCCGGGGAGGCCGGAACCCTGTTGGATGATGACCCCGCCCCGGCCGATCTTCCAGTCGGAGTCGTCGCTGA
>CAYZND010000017.1:12930-19434 GCA_964479495.1 uncultured Mesoterricola sp. | reverse complement strand
CCGCAAGGTGGCGGACGAGTGGTTCGAGGCCAAGTACAAGCAGCGCCTCGCGGCCAAGGACTTCGAGGCCACCACCAAGTACCGCTTCGATCCCAAGTTCGAGACGGGCGGCACTTTCGGCGTGAACTACGCCACGCTCAAGGGGAAGATGATCGGCTTCAACTACCGGACCATCTTCGACACCGAGGCGGAGCGCCTCCACATGCACAAGACCTACGCCTTCGACCACTACCTGAAGCAGTTCAACGAGGAGACCATCAAGCCGAAGAACCAGTGCACCTGCGGAGAGCCCTGCTCGGCGGTCTGCAAGAAGCTCCGCGGGGAGTACAAGAAGGACTACGAGCCCTACCAGACCATGGGTCCCCTCATCGGGGTCTTCGACCAGCGGGCGGCGGAGCTCGTCAACGGCAAGGCCGACGCCTCGGGCTTCGACGCCATCTCCGTCGGCGGCGTGCTGGCCTGGCTCATGGACTGTCTGGAGACCGGCCTCCTGGCGCCTGAGGACCTGGGGGTCACCAAGACGCCCCGCTGGAACCTCGAAGGCTTCGACGTGGTCAACGACTCCATGCACAACGCCGAGGTGGCCCTGGAGCTCATCGACGCGATCATCCAGAAGAAGGGCTGCATCGACTTCCAGGAGGGCGTGCGCAAGTGGGCCCGGCGCGTGAAGCGCGAGAAGGGCGTGCGCATCATCGACACCTTCGTCTACACCGCCTTCGGCCGCAAGGGCTGGATGGTGCCCAACCAGTACTGGACCCCCGGAGCGCTCGCCCCCATGGCCATCATGGGCAAGTACTACATGTTCTACGGCTCCGAGTTCTTCCCGCCCCGCACACTGGGCCGAATCTGCGCCGACCGACTGAAGGCGGAGCTGGTCATCGACAACATGGGCGTGTGCCGCTTCCACCGAGGCTGGGCCGAGGACATGCTGCCCGAGATCGTGGAATCCCTCTACGGCATGCGGGAGCGGTTTCTGGAGATGACGGCCATCACCGCCAGCCGCATCAACAGCCGCAACTCCTCGATCTTCTGGGAGTCGGAGCGGAACATCGACTTCGTGCATACCTTCCTGAAGCGCCGCCGCGACGTGGATGGCGACAAGGACCCCCAGCTCCAGGCCTGGATCGATGCCTTCGAGAAGGACAAGAACGAGGCCGCCCTCGACTGGTGGTGCGAGATGAAGAAGGGCATCGACGAGAGCCTCAGGGCCTTCCTGTGAACTGGTTGTCCTACTGGAAACAGACACCCTCTGTGGGCGTGCTTCCGCCCTCCGGGGAGGGTTCCCTGGCCCGGGAGGTCATCCAGGGTCTCGATGGCGTCATCACCTTGACGGGCGTGGGAGCGGCCCGCAACGCCAAGGCGCTGAACGATCTCTCGGTCAACATCGAGCGGGCCTACACCGGCATGGAAAAGATGAGCCTGGCGGCTTCCGAGGTCCAGGCGGGGATCCAGAAGGTCAGCGCCTCGGCGGATCAGGCCGCTCGC
Organism: uncultured Mesoterricola sp.; assembly: GCA_964479495.1. Classification (GTDB taxonomy): domain Bacteria; phylum Acidobacteriota; class Holophagae; order Holophagales; family Holophagaceae; genus UBA1801. The sequence goes on along the minus strand of CAYZND010000017.1, from coordinate 17,949 downwards.
CTTGGAGAGCGCGTGGATGGGTTGGCCCAGGCGGGAGACGCGGTGGGGGCCCTGGCCGGCGAGGCCAACCGGGTCCTTCAGGAGCAGGTGCACGACATGGCCCGGCACTTGCGCACGCTGGCCGATCGAATCCAGGCCATCACGCGCATCACCCAGGTGGTCAACGGCATCTCGGAGCAGACCAAGCTCCTCGCGCTGAACGCGTCCATCGAGGCCGCGCATGCCGGCGTTCACGGACGAGGCTTCGCAGTGGTCGCGAACGAAGTGCAGAAGCTTGCGGAACACTCCTGGGCCCAGACCTCCGAGATCGACGCCTTGATCGAGGAGATCACGGCGCTGCTCGGACCGGTCCAGGTAGCCGTGGCCCGCAGCCAGGAGCTAGGCGATACCGCCTGCCGACACACGGCGGACCTGGGCCGGTCCCTGGGCGAGATCCGCCAGCTCGCTCGCGAATCCGCTTCGCACATGCAGCAGGTGGCCGTCGCCGTGGATGAACAGAACACCCAGATGGAATCGCTCTCGGCCCATTCGCGCTTCACCACCGACGGCCTCAACGGGATCCAGTCGGAGGCGCGTCGCGTGGTGCAGGCCACGGAGGACCTGGCCACCCTATCCGAGGAGGCCTATGTGCACCTGGGCCGCATCCAGACGGACACCGTCTTCAGCCGCGTGCTCGCCCTTCTCCGGGCTCTGTCCCACCAGGCCCAGGACCACTTCGAGATGCTTATTCGCGAAGGACGGCTCACGCTGAACCAGGTGCTGGCCTGCGACTACTTCGAATACAAGGGGCCAACCGTCGCCTCCCTCGCCCGCCTCTTCGACGTGAGCCGCGTCCCGGCCTCGGGCTTCGATCCACCCAAGTTCGGGACAGCCTATGACGCCCTGGTGGACCAGACCTTCATGGGCTTCATCGACGCCATGATCGCCCGCGAGCCCCGCGTGAACACGGCCACCCTCATCGACTTGAACGGCTACATTCCCATCCACCCCAGCAAGGTCTGCCGGGACTGGACGGGAAACCGGGAGACCGACCTGCTCCACAACCGCTGCAAGCGGTTCTACCTGGGAGCCTCCCTCCGGGGTGCGCGCCTGGGGCTGCCCGAGGCCGCGGGACTCCCAGACCGTGTCGTCCGGCAGGACCTTCTGCGCGCCGGATGCGACCTCACCTACCGCGAGGCCAAGGCCCGGGACTTCCTAGTCCAGACCTACAGCCGGGATACGGGCGAAGTGGTGGTGCTGCTGACGGTCCCCTGCTACGTCCTGGGCCAGCGGTTCGGCGCCGCGACCGCCACCTGGAAGGCGGAACCCTGAAGCGCGCAGGCCTCCGGACGAAGACGGCTTTCTGGAACACGCGAAAAATGGGCTTCCCTTCCATGCCGTACGATATATTTGAGACGTCATATCGTGCATTCTCGTGCGACACCGTTCTGAATCCTGGCGCCAAATGAAATCGATTACTGGGGAGCGATCGTGCTCGTCAGATTCTGCAACAAGGAGTCAGTCATGACTAAAGTCGGCATCAACGGCTTCGGCCGCATCGGGCGCATGGTCTTCCGCGCCGCCCTCCAGCAGTTCCCCGACATCGAGATCGTCGGCATCAACGACCTTCTCGAGCCGGCGTACCTGGCCTACATGCTCCAGTACGATTCCGTCCACGGCCGCTTCAAGGGCAGCGTCTCCGTCGAGGGCGACCAGCTCGTCGTGAACGGGAAGAAGATCCGCCTCACCGCCGAGAAGGACCCCGCCAACCTGAAGTGGAGCGAGGTGGGCGCCGAGGTGGTGGTGGAGTCCACCGGCCTCTTCCTCACCCAGGAGACCTGCGAGGCCCACCTGAAGGCCGGCGCGAAGAAGGTCATCCAGAGCGCGCCCTCCAAGGACGACACCCCCATGTTCGTCTATGGCGTGAACCACGACACCTACGCGGGGCAGGCCATCATCTCCGCCGCCTCCTGCACCACGAACTGCCTGGCGCCCGTCGCCAAGGTGCTCCACGACAGCTTCGGCATCAAGCGCGGCCTGATGACCACCGTGCACGCCGCCACCGCCACCCAGAAGACCGTGGACGGCCCTTCCAAGAAGGACTGGCGCGGCGGCCGCGGCATCCTGGAGAACATCATCCCCAGCTCCACCGGCGCGGCCAAGGCCGTGGGCAAGGTGATCCCGGCGCTCAACAAGAAGCTCACGGGCATGGCCTTCCGCGTGCCCACCTCCGATGTCTCCGTGGTGGACCTCACCGTGGAGCTGAGCAAGGAAGCCACCTACGAGCAGGTCTGCGCGGCCATGAAGGCCGCCGCCGAGGGCCCCATGAAGGGCGTGCTGGCCTACACCACGGACAAGGTGGTCTCCACCGACTTCCGCGGCGAGTCCTGCACCTCCGTGTTCGACGCGGACGCCGGCATCGCGCTGGATCCCACCTTCGTGAAGGTGGTGGCCTGGTACGACAACGAGTGGGGTTACTCCTGCAAGGTCCTGGACCTGGTCCGGGTCATGGTCAAGGGCTGAGGGGAGGCGCGCCATGTCGAACAGCAGCGAGATCCAGCTCATCGAGGAGACGGGGCTCAACCGCGAGCACGCCGAGTTCCACAACGCCTACCAGCGCGAGAGCATCAAGAACGACATCCGCTTCCTGAAGGCCATCTACGGCGACCGCATGTCCCTCTCGCCCGAGGACGTCACCGACGATTTCCTCAAGGAGCTGAAGAGCCTGGGCAAGCGGCTCTATTTCTTCATCCTCGGGCTCACCGACCACGTGACCCCCAGCAGCTACATCAAGCACAAGTTCAACTTCCTGAACGGGAGCGTGCCCAACGCCGATCCCCACCTGTTCTACCTCGCGTGGAACGGCCTGCTCCGCAACGACAGCTTCAAGCGGATCCTGCAGCAGAAGTTCTCCCTGAAGCGCTTCAACGACCTCATCGTGCCCCGCAACATCCCGGCCTTCGGTTCAAGGCACACGCGGTACCGCACCAAGCTGGTGCTGGCGGTGGAGGACATGGAGGTCACAGGCGGCAGGAAGCGCAACATGGGTCGCATCCTGGACGACGGCACGGGCAACCTGCTGCAGGAAGGCATCGTGTGGTTGCCCAACGGCAAGGGCATGCCTCTCTACCCTGACGCCTACGTGGCGGCCAACCAGACCCAGATGATCGTCATCCGCCACGGCAAGTCCGTGCACGAGTCCGGCGGCGACAACCCCGAGTTCGTGGGCTCCGGCGTCTGGGACACCTGGAAGGACAACCGCCGCATCAGCGGCTCCATCGGCAACCAGCTCAAGCCCGCGGGCATCGACACGGCCCGGGAGCTGGGCAAGGACTTCGGCGTGCTGGTGGATCTGCTGGCCTCCAGCGGCTACCCCCTCTGGAAGGCAGGCACCCAGGTGCCCGTCTTCGGAAGCGAGAGCGAGAACACGGAGGAGACGGCCCGATGCTTCCTGGAGGCCGCCGGTGTCGCGGACCTCGAGTTCACGGCCCTCTACGGGCTCAACTCCCAGAAGTACGGCGCCCTCACCCACCGCCTGAAGGGCGACATCACCAAGCTCATGCTGGAGGTCTACGGCCCCTCCATGAGCGGCACGGACGACGAGAAGAAGAAGGCTGCCAAGGAGCTCTTCAAGAACCGCTTCTACCACTTCCCCGAGGGCGAGACCCTCATCGAGGCGGACTGGCGCATCGCCCACTCCTTCATCGACCTGCTCAGGAACAATCTGGGGCGGCGTATCGTGCTCTGCGATCACTCCGGAGCCCTGCGGGTCTTCGAGGCGGTCATCCGCACCCTGGACTTCGCGGACTACTCCACCATCAAGGAAGGCCAGGACTCCATCATGGCCATGGTCTATCAGCCGGGCTACAACGTCCGGTACGACTACCTTCAGAAGAAGGGACTGGCGCTACGCAAGCGAGGCTGAGCCTCCTTCCATCGCCAGGATCTGAAGGGGACCGGAAGGTCCCCTTCGTCGTCCGGGAAGGAATCCAGGTCGTGACCAATCCCAATGGGATTGAGGAAATGAATGAAACAAGATTGCTGGTTCCAGGACCAGGAATGGAGCAGCCTAGGCCCATATGAGCCCTGGTTGGAATTTGTTTTCAAATTTCCATGACTTGTCCAAGGAAGGATGTCATTCTCTTTTGGAATCCTTCACAGGTTTTTCACACCATGTCCGACACGAAGAACGTCACCATCTCCGCAAGTGGTCCTCTCCGGCTCATCGTGTGCAAACGAGACCCGGTTCCGGTGAAGGCCAATCCCTCCCGGGAATCCTGGACGCTCCTGCAACCCACGGCCGCCGTGCGCGTCTGCACAGGGGACGACCATGAAGAGGGCATCGTCCCGCGCGGCAGCCTCGCGCTGCTGCTGCCGGGCTTCGGCCACACGCTGAAGCGCCACCAGCCCGATACGCCCTTCGGCTTCACGGCCTTGCAGCTGGACGGTCCCTTCCCCGAGCCGCTGCTGTCGATCCTCCAGCACCCGCCGCGCAAGTGGCAGGAGCAGAGCTTCGCGGCCCTGCGCAGCCAGAGCCTCAAGCAGCTCTTCGGGATCTTCACCCAGGAGATGGCGCACCAGGACGGCCTGCAGCTCATGACCCGCGAGCTCTTCCTGATCCTGCTGGGCGCCGAGCTGAACCGCCTGTGCGAGAAGGAGGACCGGGGCCGGTTCCCCTACCGCCTCAGCCGCTCCACGCTCCAGCTGGTGCTGGACCACATGGAGGCCCACCTGGGCTCCAAGAACAGCGTGCCCGACCTCGCCAAGCTGGCCCGCTGCACGCCGGACCACTTCATCCGCCTCTTCCGCGAGGCCACCAGCACCACGCCCCACCAGTACCTGATCGAGCGCCGCCTGCAGCGCGCCGTGCAGCTCCTCTCCGACGGCGAGCGCCCCTCCGACGTGGCTACGGGCCTGGGCTTCTACGACGCCTCCGCCTTCACCCGCGCGTTCAAGCGACGCTTCGGCGTGCCCCCCAGCAAGTACGCCCAGGAAGCCCTGTCTCTTATACACATCTCCGAGCCCACGAGACCGTACTAG
>CAYZND010000017.1:0-12920 GCA_964479495.1 uncultured Mesoterricola sp. | reverse complement strand
GGGACAGGTTCCCGTGCTGCCAGCCCGCGTGGATCGTGCGCGGTGTGTCTTCCCCGGCCGCTCCGAGGACCACATGGAGCGGGTCGAAGTGCTCGGGGGTGGGAACGGCCTGGGAATAGCCCGGCCCCTCGAGGTGCGCACGCAGCAGACGACTCGGATCGCCCTGCTCCAGGGCCTCCATTACCCACTGCTCGAAGCCTTCGGCCCAGGGCTCCGGGCGGGGGTGTCCCGCCCAGGCCAGGCGTCGGAGATTGTGGACCAAGCCGCCGCTGCCCAGGAGCAGGACCCCCTCCTGGCGCAAGGGGGCCAGGGCCTTTCCCGCCTGAAGGAGCAGCTCCGGATCCCGGGGGCGGGGGAGGCTCAGCTGAAGGACGGGATGGGTGGCCTCCGGAAACAAGGCTTGCAGGGGCACCCAGGTCCCATGATCGAGGGGTCGTGCCGCACCGCGCACGTCATGACCGGTGGACCGCACCAGATCCATCACGCGTTCCGCCAGGAGGGCATGGCCCGGGGCCCGGTAGTCCACCCGATAGAGCTCCTCGGGGAAGCCGGAGAAGTCGTGGAGGATGCCCGGGGCCGGTTCGGAGGTCACCTGGAAGGCCCCATCGGATTCCCAGTGGGCGGAGACCACGAGGACCGCCTGCACCCCTTTGAGCCCGGAGGCCCAGGCGGCCAGGTCCTGGCGCCAGGCGCCGTTCTCCAGGGCCAGCATCGGGGAGCCATGGCTGATGAATGCGACGGGAAGCGGTGACATGGGCAGCCCTGCCTTCCCTCCTGGGATGCCCCGGACCACCTGAGCGTGCAGTGGGCCCCTACCGGAGACAGACCTTGCAGGGGGTGAACTCCGCCTTCCGGGCATCCTCGCGGTTCGCGAACAGGACCTTGTTCCCAGGCTTGATCTTGGCCACCAGACGGCAGGCTGGGAGGTGGAAGACCTTGGATTCCTTGTTGCCCACGAAGCCCGAGACCGCCGGTGTGGCCTGGGTCCGAGCCGCCCCCAGGGGCAGGATGGCCCAGCCCGTAAGCGCCAGCACCGTCAGGACAGCTCGCATGGGACCTCCTGGTCCGAAGCTGACAGCATACCGCCCGGGGTTCCGAGCGACCAGCTTGGGTCCGGGCGGGAAAATCCCGAGGGCACACGCAAAATCCCCTGGCTTGGGTCGCTGACAGATCAGATCAGCGCCTTTGCCAGGGGAGGGGAGGCAACCATAGGAATGCGCGAGGGCCGCCAATGGTTCCAAACTTTTTCCAGAAATCTTGGATCTCCTCCACGACCTCGTTTCGCCATGAAGCCCATCCATGGACGCTAGACTGAGTCGGCCCCCATCCCCCCTCAGACGGAGCAGCCCCCCGCATGAAGCAGATCGCCGTGGTGACCCAGACCGGCAAGACGCGCCTGGGCGATGCCCTCCGGAAGAATCTGGAGGAGGTGCTGGGGGGGCATGCCGGCATCCAGGTTCACGCCTTCGACCAGCTGACCCCGGGAGAGCGGATCGAGGCGGACGTCGTATTGGCCATGACCAAGAGCAAGGTCCTGGAGCTGCGGGACCGGGTCGCGGAGGCCCGGCGCATCCTGGTGGTCCACCGGACCATCCGCGAAAGCAAGATCTACGGAATCTTCGCCATCCCGCCCGGCACGCGGGTCCTGGTGGTCAACGACACTCCCGAGACGACCCTGGAGACCGTAGCCCTGCTTCAGCAACTGGAGATCAACCACCTCCAGTACGTGCCCTACGAGCCCGGCATGGACTGCAGCGACCTGCGCATCGCCATCACCCCGGGCGAGCGCGCCCGGGTTCCCAAGCACATCGGCACCGTCATCGACCTGGACCACCGCTGCATCGACATCTCCACCTTCATCGAGCTCATCAACCGGCTGGGCATCGATGACCGGGACGTGGACCGGCGCCTGCTGCGGTATTCCGAGGGCATCGTCACCCTGGAAGGCGGCGTGAACCGCCAGAGCAAGGAGCTCTTCCTGCGGAACACCGAGCTGGATGCCGTCATCAACCTCTCCCATGAGGGCGTCCTGCTGCTGAACACCGAAGGCAAGGTGGCCCTGTACAACCGGGCCCTCGCCGGGATGCTGGACCTGAAGGAGGACCTCACGGGCGCCCCGGTGAAGGTCTTCCCCCCGGAGATCCAGGAGGTGCTCGGCAAGCGGACGGGCCGGGAGTGGATCGTGGACCACAAGGGCCGCTCCCTGGTGATCAAGCGCCAGCCCATCGAGCACTTCGGCGAGCCGGCGGGCACCTGCTACAACGTTCAGGAAGTGACCTACATCCGGCAGCTGGAGCAGAACCTGAGCCAGAAGCTCCGGGCCAAGGGGCTCACGGCACGGTACAGCTTCTCGGATGTCCTCACCCGGTCCCCCCGGATGCTGCACTGCGTGGACCTGGCCCGGCGGATCGCCCAGTCGGACTTCACCGTGCTGATCATGGGAGAGAGCGGGACGGGGAAGGAGCTCCTGGCCCAGTCCATCCACCGCGAGTCCCCCCGCAGCAAGCAGCCCTTCGTGGCCGTGAACTGCGCCGCCGTGCCGGAGAACCTCCTCGAGAGCGAGCTCTTCGGCTACGAGGGCGGCTCCTTCACGGGCGCCCTGAAGGAGGGCAAGCCCGGCCTCTTCGTCCAGGCCAACCATGGCACGGTGTTCCTGGACGAGATCGCGGACATGCCGCTGATGCTCCAGGCCAAGCTCCTCCGGGTCCTCCAGGAGCGGCAGGTCATGCGCATCGGCTCCGAGAAGATCGTCAACGTGAACATCCGCGTCATCGCCGCCACCAACCACGACCTGCGGGCGCGGATCCGCCAGGGCCTTTTCCGCGAGGACCTCTACTACCGCCTGAACACGCTGCCGCTGATGGTCCCGTCCCTGCGGGACCGCGCCGAGGACGTCTTCCCCCTGCTGGAGCACTTCCTCGCAGCCCAGGGGCGCAAGGACCTGACCTTCGACCCCGAGAGCCAGGAGATCCTGAGACGCTACCCCTGGCCTGGGAACATCCGGGAGCTCATCAATGTGGCGAGCTACCTCTCCTTCATGGCCGGGGAGCGGGTGACGCCCGAGGTCCTCCCCTTCTACCTGCTGGGTGAGCCCGAGACCTTCGAGCGGGAGCGGGAAGCCCTGGAGGCCCGGGGCGGCCTGGCGCGCGCCCGGCGGGTCCTGGCGGCCCTGGCCTCGAACCCGGCGGGCCGGAAGGGGCTCGAGGAAACCCTGGCGGCCCAGGGTCAGGCCCTCACCGAAGGAGAGGTCCGGGGCCTCCTGGGGGTCCTGAACGAGCTGGGCCTGGTCCGCTCCCGGGTAGGGCGAAAAGGCACGGAGCTCACGCCACGCGGACAGGCCTGCCTGAACTGGCTCACAAAGAGGTAACCAATTCTTCCTCTTTTGCCTGTTTATCGAAACGGACCGGCCATTCCCCGCTCCGGGCCCAAGCGCCTTCCATCCTCAGCAGAACGAGCGCGGAAGGTTCAAGCGGATGGATTTTGTCGTGGATATATCTGCGCAAGACGGAATAATTGCGCCCGAATAAGCACTCAAAACGGTTGGCATGAATATCGCTCTTTTCGTTCTGGATCGCTCTGTCAAAACGAAAGGCAAGGCATGGGACTTCGTAAACCCGTCATCGGCATCCCCGTCAACGTGCTCGTGGAGAAGAGCACCCTCTTCCCGACGGTGGAGCGGACCTTCGTCAACCTGGACTATGTCCGGGCGCTGCGTCTGGCCGGGGCGGTGCCCCTGCTGCTGCCCCTGGTGACGGAATCCGAAGACCTGGAGGCCCAGCTGGCCTGCGTGGACGGTCTGCTCCTCCCCGGGGGCGACGACCTGAGCCCCCTGACCTTCGGTGAGGAGCCTGACCCGGGCCTGGAGTGCGTCTTCCCCGAGGTGGACGACTACCAGCTCGCCGTGACCCGTGCGGCCCGGCACCTCGGCCGGCCCATGCTGGGCATCTGCCGGGGGCTCCAGGTCATGAACGTGGCCTTCGGCGGCACCCTCCACCAAGACCTGAACCGCCTGCCCGGGAACCTTCTCCAGCACGTCCAGAAGAGCTACCGCTACGCCGCCACCCACACCGTGGAGCTGGTGGAGGGCACCCTCCTCCAGGGCCTCTTCGGCACGCCGGAGATCCTCACCAACTCCTTCCACCATCAGGCCGTGAAGGACCTCGCGCCCCGCTTCCGGATCAACGCCCGGGCCAAGGACGGGGTCGTGGAGGGCTTCGAGAACACGGACGGCGCCTTCGCCCTGGCCGTCCAGTGGCATCCCGAGGGCATGGTGCAGCATCACCCCGCCATGCTCCCCATCTTCCAGGCCCTCGTGGAAGCCTGCCGCGAGAGGGCCAGGACCGCATGAAGGCCGCCGGTCCCAGCCGCTTCGGGTTCTGGAGCATCGTGCTCCTGGGGATCAACGGCGTCATCGGCTCCGGCATCTTCCTGCTGCCGGGCAAGGCCATGGACCTGGTGGGCCCCGGCAGCCTCTTCGTCTACCTCTTCATGACCCTCGTGGTGCTGGCCATCGCCCTCTGTTTTGCCGAGTGCGCGGGCCGCTTCGAGCGCAACGGCGCGGCCTACGTCTATGCCCGGGAGGCCTTCGGCGGCTTCGTGGGCTTCGAGGTGGGGCTCCTGAGCTGGGCCATCCGCATCATCGCCTGGGCCGCCATGGCCATGGGCTTCGTGACCGCCCTCGCCACCCTGTGGCCCCCGGCCCTGCTGGAACCCTGGCGGACCCTCCTGGTGTTGACGATCCTCCTGGGCCTGGGCTCGCTCAACGCCCTGGGCGTGAGGCCCACCAAGGTGGTGAACAACGTGGTGACCGTCGGGAAGCTGCTGCCCCTGATCGTCTTCGTGCTCGTGGGCGCCTGGTTCATCAACGGGTCCCACTTCGAGCCCATGTTCCCCAAGGGGTTCGAGCTGGACGGTTTCGGTGCCGCGGCCCTCGTCATCTTCTACGCCTTCACCGGCTTCGAGGCCCTGGCGGTGGGTGCCGAGGACATGGAGAACCCCCGGCGGAACCTGCCCCGGGCGCTGCTGATCGTCATGGTCCTCTGCTCCGTCATCTACTGCCTGGTGCAGGCCATCGCCGTGGGAACGCTGGGCCCTGCGCTCGCCAAGAGCACCGCGCCCCTCGCCGACTCGGCGAGCACCTTCCTGGGCCCTGGCGGCAAGTGGCTGGTGGCGATCGGGACCTTGGTCTCCATCGGCGGCATCAACGTGGCCGCTTCCTTCGGAGCGCCCCGCACCGGCGTCGCCCTTGCGGAGGATGGCATCGTGCCCCGCAGGCTCGCGGAGCTGAACCGCTTCGGCACGCCCCATCTCTCGATCCTCGTCACCGTGGCGCTGGCCATTCCCGTGGCCCTGTCCGGCTCCTTCGTACAGCTTGCCACCATCAGCATGGTGAGCCGCTTCGCCCAGTACCTCCCCACCTGCCTCGCCGTGCTGGTCCTGCGGCGGCGCTCCGACCTGCCCGAGGGCTTCCGCATTCCCTTCGGCCCCCTGGTGCCCCTGCTGGCCTCCGGCATCTGCCTCTGGCTGCTGAGCAAGGCCACGAAGCCCCAGCTTCTCTGGGGCCTGGGCGCCCTGGCCCTCGGCGTGCCCCTCTATGCCCTGATGAAGTTCCTTTCTCCGAAGGCGGCGGAACCCGCCGAGTCCCACGTCCCATCCACACCCCAGGAGGTACAACCGTGAGAAGACACATGACCGTCGTCGCGCTGATCGTGAGTGCGGCTTCGCTGCTCGTGGGCCAGGTGCCCGTGAACCTCTACGGCCGCGCGGCCAACGGCAAGATCGGCGTCGTGGCCGCCGCCAAGCCCCAGGCTTCCCAGGTGGGCGTCGACATCCTCAAGAAGGGCGGGAACGCCGTGGACGCGGCCATCGCCACGGGCTTCGCCCTGGGCGTGCTGGAGCCCAATGCCAGCGGCATCGGCGGGGGCGGCTTCATGATCGTGAAGCTGGCCAAGATGAAGGAGGCCGTGGTCATCGACTTCCGCGAAGTGGCCCCCGGTGCCGCCAAGCCGGACATGTACAAGTTCGACGACAAGGGCAAGGTGGTGGATAACGCGACAGTTGTTGGCGGCCTCTCGAATGGCGTGCCCGGTGAGGTGGCCGGCCTCCTCTACGCCTTCGACCACTACGGCTCCAAGAAGCTCACCCGCGCCCAGATCCTCCAGCCGGCCATCGACTGGGCCAACAAGGGCATCCCCGTCACCGTCAACCTGGCGGGCATCATCAAGGACAACTTCGAGACCATCAAGAAGTTCCCCGCCTGCGCCTCCATCTACCTGAACGGCGGCCTGCCGTATGAGATCGGCGACACCATCAAGAACCCGGACCTGGCCAAGACCCTGAAGCTCGTGGCCGCGAAGGGCGCGGACGCCATCTACAAGGGCGAGATCGCCGAGAAGATCGCGGCGGAAGTGCAGAAGCAAGGCGGCATCATCACGGCCGAAGACCTGGCCAGCTACAAGGTCCAGGTCCGCAAGCCCGTGGTGGGCACCTACCGCGGCTACACGATCATGTCGGTGCCTCCGGCGTCCTCCGGCGGCACGCACCTCATCGAGCTGCTGAACATCCTGGAGAACTTCGACCTGAAGGCCACGGGGTCCGGCAGTGCCGCCTCGGCCCACCTCTGGTCCGAATCCATGAAGCTCATCTTCGCCGACCGCTCCAAGTACATGGCCGACACCGCCTTCGTGAAGGTGCCGCTCCAGGGGCTCACCTCCAAGGCCTACGCCAAGGAGCTGGCCGCCAAGATCGCCCTCGACAAGTCCATGGAAGCCGCCACCGCCGGCGATCCCTCCAAGTTCGAGTCCGGCTCCACCACCAGCCTCTCGGTCATGGACAAGGACGGCAACATGGTGGCCATCACCAAGTCCATCAACTACTTCTTCGGTTCCGGCGTGCTGGTTCCCGGCACGGGCTTCATCATGAACGACCACATGGACGACTTCGTCCTGAAGCCGGGCTCCGTGAACTCCGTGGAGCCGGGCAAGCGCCCCCTCTCCAGCATGAGCCCCACCCTGGTGCTGGATCCCAAGGGCCGCGCCTTCATGACCATCGGCTCCCCCGGCGCCACGCGCATCTTCCCCACCGTGGCCCAGGTGATCTCCAACGTCGTCGACTACAACATGCCCCTGCAGGAAGCCATCCTGGCACCCCGGTACTTCCAGATGGCCTCCGGCAACCTGAACGTCGAAGGCCGCGTCTCCCTGAACACCTTCAACAAGCTGGGACCCCTCGGGCACACCATGACCACCCGCAACGACTGGGATCCCTATTTCGGCGGCGTGCACGCGGTGCTCTACAATTACGACACCAAGGTGCTCATGGGCGGGGCTGACCCCCGCCGCGACGGCCAGGCGGCCGCCTACTGATCCGACACGTTCCAGGGGGAGCGGTCCCGGATCGCTCCCCCGAAGGCCCCACCCGTTCCCCGAGGTTCCCATGCCGCGCATCCTGACCTTTCTTCCCTTCGTCCTGGCAGGCACGATGGCCCTGGCCCAGGGCTACAACCTGAAGGCCCCCATCGCCACCAAGCCCGCCTTCCTCACCTCCGTGGGCCAGAGTGCGGACGTCGAGATGGTCAAGGTGCTCATGGACCGTGCGGGCGTCCCCTACAAGGCCGACGTGAAGGTCCAGGCCTCGGCCCTGGCGGGCAGCGGCGCCAAGACCCTCGTGCTCGCCATCGGCGGCAGCACCAAGGGCCTGGGCGCGGCGGGCATCTCCGCCGATGCCGAGCTGGCCCGGGCCAAGGCTGTCATCGCCGAGGCGAAGAAGCTGAACATGAAGATCATCGGCCTGCACGTGGGCGGCGAGGCCCGCCGTGGCGAGCTGTCCGACAAGTTCGTCGTGGCGGCCACGCCCGCCTGCGACTACGTGATCGTCGTGGAGGAAGGCAACAAGGATGGCCTCTTCAACAAGCTCTGCGCCAAGTCCGTCCTCGACTCCGTCGACAAGATCTCCAAGGCCGGGGATCCGCTGGGCAAGGCCTTCATCAAGTAGGCTCGCCTCCCTTCCATCGGGTCGATCGCAGACTCGCGCTTGAAAAGACCACCACCAAGACGCGAAGACGCCAAGAAAAGCAAAAGACTGACTTTTCATCTTTCCTGGCGCCCTTGGCGTCCCGGTGGTGAATTCCTTCGGATTTCCCATGACCCCTGATCTCCTCTACGTCCTGCTCATGGCGGCCTGCTTCATCGCGCTGGTGGTGTGGGCGAAGCTGCCCGTCTCCCTGAGCCTCGTGGCCACGTCGCTGGTGCTCGCAATCGTCGCGGGCCGCAGCCTGCCGATCCCGCAGCTCGTGGAAGGCATGTTCGGCTACCTGGACACCTGCCTGGTGCTCATCACCGCGATGGTGTTCATGAAGGTGATCGAGGCCAACGGCCTGCTGGGCGAGCTCACCCGCTCCATCACCGTGGGCCTGGGCCGCTCGCCGATGCTGCTCCTGGTGGCGCTCACCCTCATCGTCATGTTCCCCGGCGCCATCACGGGCTCCTGCACGGCCTCCGTGCTGGGCACGGGAGTCCTGGTGGCCCCGATCCTCCTGGAGATGGGCCTGCCCCTGGCGGTGGCCGGCGCCGTCATCACGTCCGCCGCCGTCTATGGCATGATCGCCCCCCCCGTGAACATCCCCGTGATGATCATCGGCGGCGGCATCGACCTGCCCTACATCGGCTTCGACCTGGTGCTGGCGGCCATCACGATCCCCCTGGCCATCCTCACCACGCTGTGGATCGGCTACCGCCACGTGGACAGGGCCAAGCTGGCCAACGTCATCGAGCAGAACCGTCAGAAGGAGAAGGCCGGGGGCTGGATCATCTACCTGCCCCTCATCCTCGTCCTTGTGCTCCTGGTGGGGCCCAAGGCCTTCCCCCGGTGGTTCCCGGATCCGCGCCTGCCGCTGACCTTCCTCCTCTGCACCCTGCTGGGCCTGGTGACGGGCAAGCGCATCGATGCCCTCAAGGCCAGCCGGGACGGCGTCCACGAAATCCTGCCCGTGGTGGGCATCCTCTTCGGTGTGGGCATGCTCATCGAGATCATGACCATGACGGGCCTGCGCGGATCCATCGTCATCGGTACCCTGTCCCTTCCCCCCGCGCTGATGCTGGCGGGCCTCGCGGTGGTGCTGCCCCTCTTCGGCGGCATCTCCGTCTATGGCGGCGCATCGGTGCTCGGCGTGCCCTTCGCCCTGGCCATGCTGGGCAAGAACCCCATCGTGGTGCTCTCCGCCATCTCCCTCATCGGCGCCATGGGCAGCTACATGCCCCCGGTGGCCCTCACGCCCGTGATCGCCGCCCAGGTCATCGGCGAGCCGAGCTATGGCCGCATCAACCGCCACTGCTTCTGGCCGGCGCTGGCCGCGGTCGTCGTGGGCGTGCTGCTGCTCCACTACGCCAATCCCATCGGCAAGTTCCTGGGAGCCTGACATGATCACGATCGTCTACCGCCTCATCGTCGTGCTCACGGCCGCTTTCGTCTTGTGGGAGCTGTTCGAGCAGCGGAGCGTGAAGCTCAAGCTCAACGCCGCCCTTGTGCTGATCCCGCTGATCCTGCGGGCCCTGATGATCGCCTAGGGGGACGCCATGACCCACAAGCAGAACCTCCTCGTCTCCTTCAGCCTGCTGGCGCTCATCGGCCTCGTGCTGGCCCTGGTGATCCCTGGCGACCTCGCCATGCACACGCCCGAGCCCATCCGGAAGGGACCCGGCGTCACGAAGATCGCCTGGCTCTCGGACTGGTTCCCCAAGCTCAAGGGCACCCGCGCCGACACGGAGGTCTACGTCCTCGACTCCGGCAAGCCCGGCGGCAGTGCGCTGGTGCTGGGCGGCACCCACGGCAACGAGCCTGCGGGCTACATGGCTGCGATCGTGCTGGTGGAGAACGCCGTGCCGTCCTCCGGCAAGCTCTTCGTCATTCCCCGGGCCAACGCCTCCGGCCTGACACACTCGGACTACATGGAGGGGGCACCCCGCTCCTTCACGATCCACGCGGCCTCCGGCGAGCGGCACTTCCGCTTCGGCTCCCGGGCCACCAACCCCGTGGACCAGTGGCCGGATCCGGACATCTACATCCACGCCTCCTCGGGGCAGAAGCTCTCGGGCTCCGAGACCCGCAACCTCAACCGCGCCTACCCGGGCCGCGCCGACGGCACCTTCACGGAGCGCCTGGCCTTCGGCATCACCAGCCTCATCAAGGCCGAGAAGATCGATGTCACCGTGGACCTCCACGAGGCCTCCCCCGAGTACCCGGTGATCTGCGCCATCGTGGCCCACGAGCGTGCCATGCCCGTGGCCTCCGTGGCCGTGCTCAACCTGGAGTTCGACGGCGTGAAGATGGGCCTGGAGCCCTCCCCGGCGAACCTGCACGGGCTCACGCACCGCGAGCTGGGGGACGCCACGGACACGCTGGCCATGCTCATGGAGAACTCGAATCCGAGCCAGGGCCGCCTGCGGGGCCGCACCAACGAGGCCCTGATCCTGGAGGGCAAGGATCCGCTCTACGTGAAGGCCGCCAAGCTGGGCCGCCTCTTCGTGTCCTTCGACGAGAACGGCTGGCCCCTCAAGCTCCGCGTCGCCCGTCACGTGGCCGGCCTCCAGGCCATCTTCGCGGCCTACACGACCAAGACCCCCGAGAAACCCCTGGTGGTGGGGGCCCTGCCTTCGTATGACGAGCTGGCCCAGGGCGGGCTGGAGAAGTCGCTCTGAGCCCCGTCCCCGGGATCCTGCGACGAGCCCTCCTGGCGGGGGCGCTGGCCGTCCTGCCCCTGCGGGCCGAGGAGCATGGGTCGCCACGGACGGTGGTCCTCGACTCCGGCAGGCCAGGACCGAAGGTCCTGGTGGTGGCGGGCCTCCATGGGGACGAGCCCTCGGGCATCGAGGCGGCGAAGCAGCTGGCGAAGGGGCCGCGGCCCAGGAAGGGTGTGCTGTGGATCGTGCCGGAAGGCAACCCCGAAGCCATCGCCGCCGGGCGGCGGGCCGGCGCCACCGGGGACTTGAACCGGACCTTCCCGGACCAGAATGCCCAAGCCTCCGCCATCCACGCACGGGCCCTGGAGGCGGACCTCGTGCTGGATCTGCACGAGGCTGGCAGTGCCTGGCAGGAGGCCGATGTGCCCACCCTGGTGGTCTCTCCGGCCGCCGCGCCCTTCGCCCTGGATCTGCTGGAGCGCCTGAACCGCCGCAAGCCCACCTTCAGCTTCACGGGGGGCGCCCCCGCGGGGAGCCTGGTGGGCGAGCTGGGCGCGGTGAATCGCCAGGCCTTGGTGGTGGAGGTACCTGCGCGCCTCTCCCTGCGCCAGCGGCGCACCCTGCATCGACGCGTGGTCGAGACGGCCCTGAGTCTGCTGGGCATGCGATGAGCCGCATCTTTGGTATCGTCGGGCATGGCCGTGCATGCCTTTGAGATCACCTCCCTCGCTGCGGCGGGGATGTACGCCGCATTCCTGGCCGGGGAGGCGATCCTGCTGCGCAAGGCACGGCGGACCCTCACGCACGTCATCCACGTGAACGGCACCCGGGGCAAGACCGAGACCACGCGGCTCATCGCCGCGGCCCTGCGGGCGGGAGGCCTGCGGACCCTGGCCAAGACCACGGGCACCGAGCCCCGCCTGCTCCTGGAGGATGGCTCCGAGCGGCGCTGGCGGCGCTGGGGCGCAGCCAACGTGCGGGAGCAGCGGGATGTGCTGCTCACCGCCTGGCGCCGCCGGACCGCGGCCCTCGTCGTGGAGTGCATGGCGGTCGCCCCGGACGCCCAGCGGGCCTCCACGGCCTTCCTGAGGCCCTCGATCCTCGTGGTCACCAACAGCCGCCCGGACCACGAAGCGGAGCTGGGAACCCCGGAGGAAGCGCTGGAAGTGTTCGCAGAGGGCATCCCCCCTGGGGGCCTGGTGGTCACCGCGGATGCCTCCCTGCACCCAACCCTCTCCCGGTTGGCCACCCTGCGAGGGGCGGAATGCCTCCTCGCCGAGCGCGTGGAGGGACTGCCGTGCCATCCGGAGAACGCGGGCATCGCCCTTGCGGTGGCCCTCCGCCTGGGCCTTCGGCGGGAGGTCGCCCTCCACGCCCTGCGCGACCACGCACCGGATCCGGGGGCCTTCGCCATCCGGCACCTGGCCTGCCCCGGCGGCCGGATCACGGTCGTGGATGCCCTGGCGGCCAATGACCCCATCTCCGCGGACCAGCTCTTCCATCGGGCCGAGCAGACGAAAGGGGAGACGCACCCAAGCCTGCTGCTGCTGGCCAACCGCCGGGACCGTCCCGATCGGGCCCTCACCTTCGCCCGCTGGGCTGCGGCGCAGCCCGCGCGGTGGGAGGGTGTGCTCCTCGCAGGCGAGGCCGTGCCGAAGGTGAGGCGCATCCTGGAAGAGGCCTGGCCGGGCCGGGTCCGCCGCATTGCCCGCGCCGAGGAGCTGGCGCAGGAGCCCGCCGGCACCTGGATCTACGCCACCGGCAACTGGAAGACCCTGGGGCCCGCATTGGCTCAAGCGCAAAGGGAGCGTGACTCGTGAGCTCCGAATACGTCCTCGTCCTGGGGGTTGTCATCAGCCTGCTCATGACGGAGCTGGTGGGCGTCTCCCCCGGTGGGGTCATCGTGCCGGGCTACATCGCCCTCTACCTCATGGCCCCCCTGCGGCTTTCGGCCACGCTGCTGGACGCGGGACTTGCCCTGGGTGCGGTCCACCTGCTGTCGCGTGGCGTGGTGCTCTTCGGCCGCCGGCGCTACGCGGCCTTCCTCCTGTCCGGCTTCCTGGCGCGGGTGCTCCTGGAATGTCTCGTGCCGGCCTTGGTCCCGGAGGCGCCGATCCTCGCCGCCGTGGGCTGGCTGATCCCCGGCATCCTGGCCGCGGATGCGCACCGCCAGGGGCTCTGGAAGACCCTGGCCGCCCTGTTGGCGGCGGCGCTCCTGGTGCGCCTCGCCTGGGCGGCGCTCGC
>CAYZND010000016.1:0-19904 GCA_964479495.1 uncultured Mesoterricola sp. | reverse complement strand
CTCCCTCCACCGCCCCCACCCACTCCCGAAGAGCTGGCGGCCATTCAGCTGGCCCAGGCCCGGCAGGAGGCGATGAACAGCCGGCCGCAGAACCTTCGCTATCTGGGCTACATGAGTCGCCCCTCTTCCGGGCGTATCGGAGCATTCATTCGAGGTGAGGAGGTCGTCTCTCTGAGGGAAGGAGATATGTTGACTTCAAGCTGGAAGTTAATTGCCCTCTCTGAAATCCAGGCAGAATTCAAGCATGTGAAATTCCAGGACATCCGCTACCAGATCGAGGCCAAGGATCAGCAGGTCAATCCGTCCGCAGCTCCGACCAACCAATTTTGAGCCAGAGTGAACATGAGACTTCATGAGCCAGCACCATTCTTTCGTCGATTCCCTGGGGGCGTGGCTGTGGCCGCCCTGGTGCTGATCCTCGGATGTGGCCTTCGTCAAGCGACCACCGCATTCGAGTCCGGCAAGTTCGAGGAGGCTGCCCAGGCCTACAAGGCGATCCTCGAGCGGGATCCCCAGAATGTCCAAGCCCGGATCGGGTATCGCCGGGCTGCCATGCGGGCCTCGGAAATCCACCTCCAGAATGCACGGGAGGCTGAACGGAAGGGTGCCGAGGAGGAGGTGGAAAAAGAGGTCCGGGCTGCCTATCGACTTGATCCCAGCAATTCCCTCGCACGGGAATGGATCACACGGCTTGAACTGAAACGCTTGAAAAAACTGTCGGAGACCCAAGGTTCGGAAACGTTAGAAGACCAGCGGGCCAAGGGCGAGTTCAAGTCGCCGGCCCTCCTGAATCCCCGGTCGCTGGAAGGCATCGACCTCAACATCGCGCGAAAGACCAGTCTCAAGGAGATCCTCAACGCACTGAGCAAGAACTCGGGTGTGGGCATCCTGTTCCACTCCTCCTACCAGGATGTGGCCGTGTCGGCCGATTTGCGCGGCCTCAGCTTTCAGAGGATCCTCGACACCCTGATGCTCCAAAGCGACCTCTTCTACAAGGTGATGGACACCAACACGATCATGGTGTTCAGGAATACGCCCCAGAACAGGGAGCAGTTCGAGAATCAGTTCATCAAGACCTTCTATCTCTCCAACGCCAATGTGGATGATGTCCGCTCCATCTTTCAGACCCTCATGCCGCAGCTTAAGGTTTTCGTGGACAAGCGTCTGAACGCCGTCACGATCAAGGCCAAATCCACGGACCTAGCCATCGCCAAGAGGATTGTGAGCCAGCTGGACAAGGCGAAGGCAGAAGTGATGATCTACATCGAGCTGCTGGAAGTCACTGAAAACAGCATGGAGCAAGTCGGGTTGCTCCCTGTCCTGTCAGCGACCGACGGCCTGGGTGGGGGGAGCGGTATCTTCAGGATCGGTGCTACGGTCGACAACACGGGTAAGCCGAATGTATCAACCGGGGGCATCCACATCACCAAGGCCGATGTACGTTTCCTTTTCCCGAGCCTGGCATTGGATGCGCTCAAGAGCAGCGGGGACGCCAAGCTCGTGGCCAGCCCAAATGTACGCGTGATCTCGGGGGAAGCGGGTGAGATCAACATCGGTGAGAAGATTTCCACGACCCAATCCACGATCTACAATCCTGTCTCTACCAGTTCCAGCAGCTCGTTGACGGCGCAGACTCAGTACAGCTACGAGGATGTCGGGGTCAAAGTGAAGGTCGAGCCGCGAGTTCACTTCAACGACGACATCACCCTGAAGATCGAGTCGTCGGTTACGACCTTGAAATCGGGCTCGACTCCCGGCCGCCCCGACCTAGGGAGGCGGGAGATCAAGACTTACGCGCGATTGCGAGATGGCGAGATGGCTGTCTTTGGAGGTCTCCTCAAGGATGAAGAGCAGAAGAGCCTGCAAGGCATCTGGGGACTTTCCAGCATCCCCGTGATCGGGAAAATCTTTGGCAACAACTACAACAAGCGGGCGAAAACGGATGTGATCCTCACCATACGGGCTGTCCTTGTGAGGCGGCCTGACTTGACCGAGGAGGATTTTGAAGCCTTCGATCCTGATTTGGCTGCATCCCAAGCGGGTCCGTTCATTCCAAAGAACACCAAGGACAGCGGCCTTGGCAATGCCGTTGGCAACGGTCTCAAACCCGTTTCCAGTGCCGTTTCCAGTCAACCGCCAGCGTCGAACACCAGCCATGCCGCCCCGCAGGCGGAGGCACCTCCTCAAAACCCGTCCCAGGAACCGGAAAGGCAGGACCTCGTGCTGTTCCTCACACCACTCACGTCCGTCGTCCCCAAGGGTGGTCAGCTGCAGTTGGCCTTGATGGTGAGCGGTGGGAGGGGGCTGGCATCGGGCTCCGTCGAGCTACGCGTGGATCCGAAACTGAAAATCCTAGGGACCAGCGCCGGGGACTTGTTGACGAACGAGAAGGGCACACTGGAAGCCACGGCCTCCGCGGATGGTCTGGTGAAGGTGAGCTTCAAGCGGCCCCTCACCTCCTCGGATAGCGGAACGCTACTGAATCTCGATCTGGAAGCGCTGGATGCCGGAAACGCTCCTGTCCTGATTCAGGGCGGGAATTATCTGTTCGGGAAAAATCCCGCCTCTGCGCGCATCGTCAATGCGCTCGTGACTGTGGAATGACATGAAACGTACCGGCGAGCTGGGCTTTACGCTCCTGGAGATGATCGTTACTGCCACGGTGCTGCTGATTCTCGCCTCGGCAGTGGTGCCCATGGTCAAGAACGGCCTGAGGCGGCAGCAAGAGTTGGAGCTCCGCCGTTCGCTTCGGGAAATGAGGCAGGCGATCGATACCTACAAGACGATGGTGGATCAGAAGAGGATCGCGGCCCCACCGCCTGAGAACAATGGGTACCCGGAAAGCCTGGATCTTCTTGTGGAAGGTGCTCCCATGATCGGGAAGTCGACCAAGATGCGTTTTTTGCGCCGCATCCCGGTGGACCCCTTCCTGGGGAAAGCCCAATGGGGGCTCCGGTCGGTTTCGGATCGTCCGGACAGCACCAGTTGGGGGGGGGGAGCGTATACGACGTTTACAGCGAGGCTAAGGGAACCGGGTCGAATGGGATCCCCTATCGGGAATGGTGACCAGGATGCGCGGCTAGCTGCGAATCCCGGCTAGTACGACCACTCGTTGTACGGAATCCCGTTCTCACCGAGATCGGTCGATCCGCTTCTGATGCGGAAGATCCCTACCTCCGCATCGGGGTTGTCCGGGTCTGGCGCCTCCAGTTCGGTCTGCCACGTGTCCTTGGACCCTGTCATGGGATCGGCGGGGATGTCCCTCAAGTAGCCCTGCTCCCTCAAAGCCTCGATGGAGCTGGGGTATCTGCCCTTGTCGGCTCGATGTTGCTCCAGTGCGTGATTGAGCTGGAACAAGTCTTCCTTGAGTACGGATTCCCGTGCGGCTTTGGTGTGGCGACGATACCCAACAATGCCCACCGAGGCGAGCAAAGCCAAAATGGTCATGACGGTAAGCAGCTCCAGGAGCGTGAAGCCGCGATGATGTTTGCGGGTGTCCATGAATCCGACTCTGTAGACACCATATCAGTTCCTAATCCTGAGCTCCACGTAGACGGCTCCGCCGAGCGATGAACGGACGCAGGAATGAGGGGGCGTCGTCATCAGGATGGGTCCTCAGTTCTGGATGGATCCGCTAATTTTCCCCGGTTCGCGCGAGAAAGGTCCAAGCTCATCCGGGTTGGTGGGATCACCTTCGCACTTGAGCTCGTACTTGCCGGCCGCAGACTTCCCTTGGTAGGACTGGCCCCATGGATCCTTGGATGGCATGTTCGGGGGGATGAGGTTCTCTTTTACCAGGGGTGACTCAGCCGTGATCATGGCGTCATAGGAGGAATACTCCGGGTAGCGTCCGTGCTTGAGGTAGTACTGATCGAGACCTTCGCCGACCAGTTTTAGCTGGTCTGCCGCTTTTAGATGCCTAGCGCGGGCTGAATATTTACTGTACTGCTTTACGCCGAGTGTCGCGATGACGGCGATGATCATCATGGCGATGAGTAATTCGAGCAGTGAAAAGCCCCGTTGATGACGAACGTGAGTCATTGGACGATCCTCACCATCACTCTAGCCTCGAACCGGAGGGATGTTCCATGCTTCCGGGTGCCGGTGGAGGGGCCGTTGGGAGGTCGTAGCACCTTCGACTAACATGGTGCTATGGGCGGATGGATCAGCCATGTACTTTTTCACAAGGCCGGCAACGTCCGTGGTTGATTCTTTGCGGCGCGGGAGGGCAAGGTGTCCCGACTCAAGCAAGGCAGGCAAGAGGAGACAAGGAATGAAACTGAAACACGTCATGTTGGTTTCCATGCTTGGATTCCATGCCATTGGGCGGGCTGAAACCATTCAGGAGAGTCAAAAGGTTCGGGCGACGTTCCAGCAGGTGTTGGATGCTGTCGCTAGTGGCTGGTTCGGGAAACCCTATCAGGACATGAACGCGCTGGATCTCAAGGGGAACCTGACCCTGGTGGTATCCCCCCAGATGATCAACGCAAAGGTGGATCAGCTCAGTCGGGGGGGTGCAAAAGGAGCACTGACTCAGAGTGCCTTGGTCAAGCTCAACCTTTCCGGAACCTATTTTGCCAATGGAGATTTCCGAACGGAAATGAGTGGTGATTTCGGGAACCTCGTGTATACCCGGATCGGGAACAGAGGTTTTTTGTACAGCCGGGAGCAGAACGCCTACACCACGAAGATTGATCCTCCGCCTCCAGGCGCGCCTCTATCGTATATGGGATGGTTCCGGCAGGTCCTGAACGACATCAAGGCCGTCTATGTCGATAACACCACGTTCAAGGCGACCTACGGCAAGGAAGAGGCGTCCAGCGGGAAGCCCCTGCAGACGGTTGTCTTTGCGACTCCGACGGTTCCGTACGATCCCAAGAAGCGAGAGCAGAGCATGTCGGACACCTTGGGATTCTGGAAGCAGGGTCGGTTGGAGCTCACCATCGATAAAACCTCCAAACTGCCTCGGAAGCTGTCGTTCCTGAATGAGGCCCAAGGGGTCAACATCCTGATGAACTTCCAGTATCAACCGGACGGTCGATTGCAGCTGGTGGATATGCTCAATCAGAGTCGAGGCGCCCAGGGCCCCGCTGCCTTGCGCGTGACTTATGGCACGGAGGGGCTCATCAGTCACATCAGTGGGAGGCTGGACAACCAGCGCCAGGGTTTCGTCTTCGACATGGACTTGGGATGGAGCAAAGGCAAAGCGCCGACGTCCTTGGTGAGTGTCCCCCCGCCCGGCGCCGTCAAAAAGGGCGGCGAAGAGATGAAGACCATGCTGGCTGTTGGCTTGGCAGGCCGGATCCTCGATCTGCAGCGCCAGGGGCTGAATCTTCGGAGTGTCACCCTCGGGAATCCTTGAAGCTAGGTGTTGATTCCAAGGGAATCTGAGAGTGATCCTCGCTTGAGCATTTCGACGTAAAGGTGCTCAAGCGAAGTTGGCCTTCAGCGGGCGTTCGGGAACATTCAGCAGACTCCAAACCGGGACGGAGGCAACCAACTCGTTTTACCAGCCCGGTGCCTTCAGGACCTTCTTCCAGCCGGCGATACAATCCATGAGACCCAGGCCGCCCAGGGCAGCCTCATCGAGGGTCGTCCGCTCCCAGACGGGGTGCTGTCGCGAGGACCGGCTGAACTCGTCGGCGATGTGCACCGCGAGGATGTGGTCAAAGCCCGTGCGCTGGAGGTCGCTGGGGGTGTGGTGCAGGCTCACGGCTTCAAGGACGCCCGCCTGGATGCCCCAGAGGCCCAGGAGGTAGGCACCGACGTCGGCGTGGCACAGACCGAAGGCGCTCTGTTCCGCTTCCACCAGGCTGATCTTATCCGCCTCGCAGGACGCCACCACCTGGTCATAGGCTGCCGGAAAGGCCTTGGCCAGGACCAGGATGCCCACATCGTGCAGCAGGCCGCCCATGAACGCATCTCCGGCCTGGTGCCGGCCGAGGCCCTCCATGGCGGCCAGCGCACGGGCGCCCTTGGCCACCCTGAGGCTGTGCTCCCAGACGTCCTCGAGGCTGATGCACTTCGTGCCCAGGGCTCCGGTCTGATCGAAGAGGCCGTGGGCCAGGACGAGGGCCTGCACGACATCCATGCCCAGGTAATGGACCGCCTCCTGGGGCGATTCGACCCGCCGCTGGAGGCCGAAGAAAGCGCTGTTGATCAAGCTGAGGATCTTGGCCGTCATCCCCATGTCGCGCTGGATGATGGTGCCCACATCCCGCCAGGTCGCATGTTCCCCTTCGAGGGCCGCCCGCAGCTCCTGATAGACCTTCGGAACGGAGGGGAGCCGTTCGAGGCTGGTGATGGCGGCCTTGACCTCCGGATGCCGGGTCATGCCCTTGCTGATGTGCAGTGCGTTGGCGACCAGGACCAGGATCTGTTGGGGATCCGTGGTGCGGGGGAACGCCTGATGCAGGAGCCCCACGCAGGGGAGCACCCGATCCTGCATGGCGGGTCCCGCCATGAGCATCCGTACGCAGTCCGGTTGCCGCTGCCTTGCGCTGCGCAACAGCGCCTCCGGAGGCATGTCCGGCAGGCTCGCCGAGGCGATGAGCACCTCGCAGGGGCCCGAATCCAGGTGATCCAGGATCGCCTGCCCGGTGTCGAGGAACACGAACTCCCAGTCGCCCGTGAGGGCCTGGGCTTGCTGCTGCATGCCTACCAGGGCCGTCGCGTCCTCGTCCCCGTAGATCAGTCGCCGTGTGTTGTGCATGCCCATCTGCCCCTCTGTGTCCTGCTTCCCTGGAGTCCGCCACGCGTGAGCCATCGCGTCTCAGGAATGCCCCATTCTCCCACGGAAAGGGGGGGGCATCCTGCCGCAGGGTTGCTGCCAGAGGGGCAGGGAAAGGGCCGAAGACCAGGATGCCCGCCGTCACGGATGGGATCCGATCACGGACACGGTGCCCGGGTGGCGCCCGGGGGAAGTCCCAGTTTCAGCTCCCGCGCGTGGATGCCTTCCATGATGGCCTGCATCCGCTTGGAGGTGGCTTCCACCGACTTCAGGAAGGCGTCGCTGTTGCGGTTGAGCTGGCTGAGGCGGCGCCAGGCGAGGACCTCGGAGGTCACGTCGTAGGCCGACGCGACGATGTCCTGGGCGGCCTCGCCGAAAGCCAGCACCCGGCCCAGGCCCCACTTCTTCACGAGCTTGTCCTTGATCCACTCGTCCAGGCCGGTGAGCTCGGCCACCATCTTCGCCCCTTCGATCATCTCCTCCCGGCTGTAGTCCTCGTACGAAGCCCAGACGGAGAAGTCCTTCAGTTCGTACGACTCCTTCAGCCGCTGCACCAGGCGCAGGGAGCGCTGGATGCGCGCCTTGTCCGCCGGCGTGGCAGCCTTCGCCAGCTTGTCCTCCAGGTAGCCCTTGGGCAGGTCCATGCGGAGGTCCTTCAGCTCGTCCATAAGCGCGTCCTTCACCTCGTCGAGGGCGCGCTGGTAGGCGTCGTTGGTGACCTTCTCCCACTCCGCGCGCTGACCCTGGTCCATCTGGATCGTGGCGTTGAAGCGCCGGAGCTGGGCCTGGACGCGACAGAGCTCGTTGCGGAGGCGGGCCCGCTCCTCGGGCGGGATCGCCGGACCAGGCCTGACGGGCGCGGGCTGCTGGGCCGGCAGCAGGGCGCAGAGGACCAGAAGGCAACCCGTCAGTAACCCCATCCGTGTGGATCGGACCACGCTCATCTCGGCCTCCAGCGAGAGGGGACCCGGGAAGTCCGACCCCCTCTATCCGCTTCATCGACCGGGTCCGCGACCCGCTGAACTTCAAGAATCGGAAGGCGAAAAGTATTATTGACAAAATCGGTAAACAGACTAATTTGATCCCATGGAGGTCGCCATGCCCCGTTCCAACCGCGTCGATCATGTCTACGAGCTCATCGGGTCCACCCCCGTGGTGCGGCTCAACCGTGTAGTGCCCGAGGGGGCGGCCACGGTTTGGGTGAAGCTGGAGAGCGCCAATCCCGGCGGCAGCGTGAAGGACCGCATCGCGCTGAACATCATCGAGGACGCGGAAAAGCGCGGCACCCTGAAGGCCGGGCAGATCATCCTGGAGGCGACCAGCGGCAACACCGGTGTGGGCCTGGCCTTCGTGGCCGCCGCCAAGGGCTACCGCATGGCCCTGGTCATGCCCGACACCATGACGCTGGAGCGGCGGGCCCTGCTGAAGGCCTATGGCGCCGAGCTGATCCTCACCCCTGGGACCGAGGGCATGAAGGGGGCCGTGGACAAGGCCGAGGCCCTGGCCAAGCTCGAGCCCGAGAAGTACTTCCTGGCCCGCCAGTTCGAGAACCCCGCCAATCCGGCCATCCACCGCCGAACCACGGCCCTGGAGGTGCTGGAGCAGGTGCCCGAGCTGGACGCCTTCGTGGGGGGCATCGGCACCGGCGGCACCGTCACGGGCGTGGGCGAGGTGCTGGCCGAGAAGAAGCCCGGCACCCTGGTGGTGGCCGTGGAGCCCGAGTCCTCCCCGCTGCTCACCAAGGGCGTTGCAGGACCCAACAAGATCCAGGGCATCGGCGCCAACTTCATCCCGCCCATCCTGAACCGCCAGGCCTACCACCGGGTGGAGGACGTCTCCTACGACGACGCCATCGCCATGGCCCGCCGCCTCACCCGCGAGGAGGCTCTGTTCTCCGGCATCTCCACGGGGGCCATTGTCCACGCGGCGGTCAAGGTGGCCGTCGAGCTGGGCAAGGGCAAGACCGTGGTGGCCGTGCTCTGCGACACGGGCGAGCGCTACCTGAGCCATCCCCTCTACGCGGAGATCGACGGGCCTGGGATCTGATCCCCCTCCTCATCCGCGGGCCGGACTTCCAGGCGGCCATCGTGGAGCCTGGACAGGGTGACCAGGGCCGTCACCGCTCCCAGCAACGCCAAGGCCATGTCCGACTGGGTATCCCAGGGGTCGCCCTGGGTGCCCAGGAACTCGTCGGCTCCCTGGCCCAGCACCAGGGCCGCCGCCCACTCCACCAGCTCGTATGCCGCGCTGATGGCGAGCACCGTGCAGACGATGAGGAAGGCCCGCATCCGGGGACTCCGCACATGATCGCCCCGGAGGAAGACTTCCCGGGCGATCATGGCGGGCACGAAACCCTGGAAGAAGTGTCCGATCCGGTCGTACGGATTGCGCTGCAGGTCCAGGAGATCCGCGATCCAGAACCCGAGCGGGACCCTTGCATAGCTGTAGGCACCGCCCAGGATGAGCACCAGCGCATGCAGGGCGATCAGGAGGTACAGCAGGTCCGTCAGGGGATAGCGCCTTCGTGTGGCTGCCAGCAGAGGCAGGGCGATCAATACGGGGAAGACCTCGAGCGCCCAGGTGACCCGGTCGTAAGGCTCAAGGCCTGAGAGCAGCAGGGCCGCGCAGACCAGGCCGGCCAGCAGTAGGAGCGCTTTGGTGGAAAGGCTCTTCATCGTCAGCGTCAGGCTCCCGGCAGGGCGACCGGAACGGTCTCCGCGTTCCAGATCTCCTTTGCGTATTCCCGCACGGTGCGGTCGATGGAGAAGCGGCCCATGCCCGCCACGTTGAGGATGGACATGCGGGCCCACTGGTCCGGGTTCGCGTAGGTGTCCGAGGCGCGGGTCTGGGCCTGGATGTAGTCGGCATAGTCCGCACAGTGGAAGTAGTGGTCCGATCCCAGCAGGATGCGGGCGATGGACTCGAAGCGGCCTCCGTCCAGGCGGGCGATGGTCTCGATGGTGTGCATGAGCTCCGGGTCCCGGGCAGCCCACTCGCCTGGCCGGTAGCCCTGGTCCCGCAGCTCCACGATGCCCCGCGCCGTGTGGCCGAAGATGAAGATGTTGGCGTCACCCACTTCGTCCTTGATCTCCACGTTGGCGCCATCCAGGGTGCCGATGGTGAGGGCGCCGTTGAGGGCGGCCTTCATGTTGCCTGTGCCGGAGGCCTCCATGCCGGCGGTGGAGATCTGCTCGGAGAGCTCACAGGCGGGGAACACCTGCTCGGCGAGGGTCACGCGGTAGTTCTCGAGGTAGGCCACGGACAGATTCCCCTTGCAGGCGGGATCCGCGGCAATGGCGGTGGCCAGGGCGTTGGCCAGCTGGATGATGTGCTTGGCGACCCAGTAGGCTGGAGCGGCCTTCCCCCCCAGGAGCACGGCCCGGGGCACGCCGGTGTGCTCGCCGTCCCGCAGGCGGTTCCAGAGGGTCACCACGTGCATGAGGTTCAGGAGCTGGCGCTTGTACTCGTGGATGCGCTTCACCTGAACGTCGAAGAGGAACGTGGGGTCCAGGAGCGTGCCCTGGGCCTCCTTCATCTGCTGGGCGAAGCGCTCCTTGCTGGTGCCCTTGGCCCGGAGCCATGCGGCCCTGAAGCCGGCGTCCTCCGCGTGGGCGCGGAGCCCCTGGAGCTCGTCCAGGTCCTTCATCCAGCGCTCGCCGAGGGCGTCCGTGATGAGCTTCGACAGGCCGGGATTGCACTTCAGGAGCCAGCGCCGGGGCGTGATGCCGTTGGTCTTGTTGTTGAGGCGGCCGGGGAAGAGCTCGTTCATCTCGGCGAAGGTGGAGGCCTTCAGGATGTCCGTGTGGAGCTGGGCCACGCCGTTCACGGAGTGGCTGCCAACGATGGCGAGGTTGGCCATGCGCACGCTATGGCCCCCCCCGTTGGCATAGTCCACGATGGCGAGCCGCTGCAGCTTGGCGTCGTTGAAGGGGTAGCGCTCGCGCACCACCAGGCGGAAGCGCCGGTCGATCTCCTCGATGATCTCGAAGTGGCGTGGCAGAAGTCGCCGCATGAGGTCGGCGGGCCAGACCTCCAGGGCTTCCGGAAGCACGGTGTGGTTGGTGTAGGCGCAGACCTTCTGGGTGAGCTCCCAGGCAAAATCCCAGCCCAGGCCCTCCTGGTCCACGAGCACCCGCATGAGCTCGGGGATGGCCAGGGACGGATGGGTGTCGTTGAGCTGGATGGCCACCTCGTCCGGGAACTCCTCCCAGACCCACTTGGGCCGCTTCTTGAAGCGGCGGACCACATCCTGGAGCGTGGCGGAGACGAAGAAGTACTGCTGCTTGAGGCGCAGCTCCTTGCCCGCGCTCTGGTCATCGGACGGGTAGAGCACTTTGGAGATGTTCTCGGAGCGCGTCTTGTCCTGGACCGCCTGGACATACTCGCCCGCGTTGAATCGGCTCAGGTCGAACTCGCGGCTGGAGCGTGCGGACCAGAGGCGGAGGGTGTTCACGGTGCCGTTGCGGAAGCCGGCGATGGGCGTGTCGTAGGCCATGGCCCAGACATCCTCGGTGTCCAGCCAGTCCACGTGGTACTGGCCCTGGTCGTCGGTGTAGCCCCGGGTTCGGCCATAGAAGCGCACGGGGAAGATCACGTCGGGGCGGCGCATCTCCCAGGGATTTCCGTATCGCAGCCAGTTGTCCGGGAACTCCACCTGCGAGCCGTCGAGGATCTTCTGCTGGAAGATACCGTACTCGTAGCGGATGCCATAGCCGTAGAACGGGAGCTCCAGTGTGGCGGCGGCATCGAGGATGCAGGCGGCGAGGCGCCCCAGGCCGCCGTTGCCCAGGCCCGCATCCCACTCCTGCTGGGCGATGTCTTCCAGGCGGAACCCGATGTCCTCCAGGGCCTTCGTGTAGGCATCCTCCGCATCCAGGTTGAGGATGTTGTTCAGGAGGGAACGGCCCATGAGGAACTCGAGGCTGAGGTAGTACACCCGCTTCGTGTCCCGGTGGTAGTAGGTGTTCTGGGTGCGGAACCAGCGCTCCATGAGACGGTCCCGCACGGCCCGCGCCAGGGCCTGGTACACATCGAAGTCCCGGGCGGTGTGCTGGTCCTGGGCCACGGAGTACATCATCCGGTGCGCGAAGGACTCGATGATGCCGGGCACGTCCAGGCGGCCGGGCTTGGGCTGGGGGATGTTCCGGATGCCAATGACCATCGGAAGGCTCGCTTTGGGGTGTGAGCTGTAAGTATAGAGGTCCTTCCGGATGGCTCAGTGGAAAGTGGCTCCGAGTATCAACTTACTCAGTCGATCAGAAAGCTGTAAGATGAAGCCGGGCGCGTCTCCTGGTCCCGGTGAAGACCCATGAAACTCTCCTCTCGAGCCATCTACGGAATGCGGGCCATGCTCGTGCTGGCCCGCGCCCACGGCCGCGGATCCACCTTCCTCAAGGAGATCGTGGAGCGGGAGAGCCTGCCGGGCACCTACCTGGAGCAGCTGATGGTGCCCCTGCGGAAGGCGGGCATCGTGCAGGCCGTGCGCGGTGCGCGGGGCGGCTACACCCTGGCGCGGCATCCTTCGGAGATCACGGTGCTCTCCATCCTCGAGGCCCTGGAGGGCCCCCTGAACCTGGCGGACTGCCCGAGCGGCTCCGGGTGCTGCGGCAAGCCGGACACCTGCGCCCTGCAGGGACTCTGGGAGGAGGGCAGCCGGGCCCTGGCGTCCGTCTACGAGGCCGTCTCTTTGGGTGAGCTGCTGGAGCGCCAGCGGGCCAAGGAGATCGATCCGGCCATCCACTACTGCATCTGAATTGCCTCTTGGCAAGCTCCATCAAATGCCCGAAGCTGGAGCCTCACGCAGATCCTTGTCAGTTCCATAGCGCGGTATCCAGAAAGGTGGAGGGACGGGCCCTGTGAAACCTTGGCAACCTGCTCATTCGAGCGTGGTGCCAATTCCTGCCTGCGGTGCGAGCCGCGGGAAAGATGACGAGCTGTCATGGACTGACGCATCGTGAATCGGGACCCGAAGGGAGCGGACCTGGGACCGCGCGCGGAACGGCACCGACCGGCGCGATTCGTGAAGGAGCCCCCCATGCCCGTGAAGATCCCCGATTCCCTGCCCGCCATGGGCATCCTCGAGAGCGAGAACATCTTCGTGATGGGGGAGAACCGCGCCATCCACCAGGACATCCGTCCCCTGCGCATCGCCATCCTGAACCTGATGCCCACCAAGATCGTGACGGAGACCCAGCTCCTGCGCCTGCTGGGGAACTCGCCCCTGCAGGTGGAGATCGAGCTCCTGCACATGGAGAGCCACGAGTCCCGGAACACGCCCTCGGAACATCTCCTGGAGCACTACTCGACGTTCGCCGACGTGAAGCACCAGAACTTCGATGGGCTCATCATCACTGGCGCCCCCGTGGAGACGCTGCCCTTCGAGGAGGTGGACTACTGGGAGGAGCTGAAGGAGGTGATGGACTGGGCGCGAACCCACGTCTACTCCACCTTCTACATCTGCTGGGGCGCCCAGGCCGGCCTCTACCACTATTACGGCATCCCCAAGTACCCGCTGTCCGAGAAGATGTTCGGTGTGTTCCCCCACCGAGTGAACGTGCGCTTCGAGCGGCTGGTGCGCGGGTTCGACGACACGTTCTTCGCCCCTCACTCCCGCTACACCGAGATCCGGAGGGAGGACATCCTCGCCCACCCGGAACTGGTCCTGCTCTCCGAGAGCGACGAGTCCGGCGTCTACATCGTCCTTTCCGCGGACCGTCGCCACATCTTCGTGACCGGCCACTCCGAGTACGACCCGCTGACCCTCAAGAGCGAGTACGTCCGCGACGTGAACAAGGGCCTGCCCATCGCGGTACCCCGCTGCTACTTCCCGGGCGATGATCCGGAGCGGGAGCCCCTGGTGCGCTGGCGTGGCCATGCCAACCTGCTCTACGCCAACTGGCTGAACTACTACGTCTACCAGCAGACGCCCTACGACCTGGACCAGATCCCGAACGTGAACCTGGCGCTGTAGCGATTGGATTTCCTCTGTGGGGAGGGAAGAATGGTCCCATCCCCTCCCTCTGGTGATCCCATGCGCATCCGCGTCCTTTCCGCCCTGCTCCTGGCGACCATCGCCTGGTGCGGCGACTACGCCCTCGCCCCGGATTCGCCGGGGCGGATCCTCATCCCGGCAGAATCCGGTGGCAGCAGGGCGTACTACGGCCTGTCGGCGGCGGATCATGCGGCCTACGGGCAGACCCTCCGCCGGATGCTGGACATCCTGCTGGGGACGCCCCACTTCAACCCGCCCACCGGGTTCACGGCCAACGTGGCGCTGCGGCCCTGGGAGTCGTCCCTCTGCGCCAGCCAGCCCTGCCTGAAGATTCCCGTGGCAGGACAGGGCTCCATCGTCTTCCGCCATCACGTGGTGTCCGAAGGCCGGGTGGTGCCCGTGAACGAGAGCCCCTACTACATCGACTTCCGTATCAACGATCTGGTGGATGCGCTGGGGAAGCCCGTCCACGACTTCATCGACGAGCAAGGACGAAGGATCCGCTACCAGCCCCGGCCGGTCGGGGAGTTGGGCGGCTTTCCCGTGTATGACCCCGATGGGGGAGGCGCCCATGTGATGATCCTGGCCAGACGGGGGCGCAGCTGGTGGAAGCCGATCAGCCAGGAGGCCTTCCTCCATTCCGCCATCCGCAACCTGGAGAAGGATGTGGCCGCTCTGCCGCCCCAGTCGGATTCCCCTGCGGCGGACCTCTACCAGAAATGGTTGGAGGACAGGCCCAGACGGCAGGCGGAGGCTCGAAAGACCTACGAGGCCATGAAGAAGCAGAACCCCGCCCTGGCGGAAACCCTCCGGCAGGGCAGCGAGAAGATGGAAGCGGACATGACGGAGGGCTTCCGCAAGGACGCCGACCTGCAAAAGGTCCGAAGAGCCCAGGCTGGCCCCCGACCCAAGGGCCCCACCCTCCAGGACCGGCTCGCCCGCCATCGTGCCGTGCTGGCGGCCATGACGCCCGAGATGCGCGCCCGGCAGGCGTGGTACTTCGATGTGAAGGACCCCCTGGACCCCCCCCTGGGGTCTCCGGAGCAAGGTCTGCCCCTCGCCGTGGAGGACAGCACCTACTTCGATCCAGCCCTGCCCCGCACGGCCATCCAGATGATCACCGTCCGGTATGGATCGTACCTGTCAGGTCCCTTGAAACCCGGGGAGGACGGCCAGATGAACCCGGGCTACCGGGCCGAATGGCAGACCCTCCACGGGACGCCCTGGGCTAAGTTGAAGGAAATCATGGCGAAATAAAAAGAATCGTTTTGGCTTGGATTAATCGTTCAATATGTGAAAATCTAGATCGACTTCACATCATTCGACGATCTTTCCCCGAAAGTGCCATGACTCAGGTTCTCGCCTCCGATTCCAGGCCCTCCCAGCTCCGCTTCGAGACTCTGCCTCGCCTGGCCCAGCTTCGAGCCCAGGCCGTTTCCGCCCCCACCGAGGTCTGTGTGGAGCGGGCTCGGCACATCACCACCTACCTGAGGGACCTGGCCGATCCGAAGGACCCGCCGGTGCTCCGTTACGCCAAGGCCGTGCGGTGTTTCCTGTCCAACAAGGCGCCCCGGTTCTTCGACGCCAACCTTCTGGCGGGCACCACCACCTCCAAGCGGCTTGCGGTACCCATCCATCCAGAATGCCCGGGGCGGTTCTTCCATGGACGGATGGATCCCGGGGAGAGATCGACCCCGAGCCTCCTGCCCCGGGAAGTCGAGGAACTGAACCTGCATATCCTCCCCTTCTGGGTGGGGCGCGGTCTTTCAGCCCAGGCTGAGTCGGCGGCGTCGATTCCCCTGGACCTCATCCCGCGCATCCTCGCCTTCATGGAGGGACATGCGCAGCCAGGCTCCCAGGCCGAGGCTTGGCTGTCCACGGTGCTGGAGCGGGGGCTCGAGGCCCTCATCGCCGAGGCCGAGGAGGCCGTGCTGCGGGGCCTGCGGACGGGCCGCGATTCCGATCGGATCGCCTTCTTCCGGGCGCTGCAGGAGGTGCTCACGGGGGTGCTGGCCTACGCCGCCAACCTGCGCCAGTTCGCGAGCCTCCTGGCCGACTCGGAGCCCGACGAGGAGCGGAGACACCAGCTTCGGACGATGGCAGAGGTGTGTGCGCAGGTCCCGGCGGGACCCGCACGCACCTTCCGGGAGGCGGTGAACGCGGTATGGCTGATGCAGATCGCCCTCCACGCCGGAGGATCCAGCCAGGTCCTGGATCTGGACCGGCTGGGTGTCTTGCTCTATCCGTGGTTCCGGCAGGATCTGGATCGGGGCGACATGGCGGCCGATGGCGCGATGGAGCTGCTGGGATGCCTGTGTCTGAAGCTGCGTGAGCACGTGGGGGCCGAGCCGGCGTCCTGGAGGGGGTCGAGCGCGCTGCGAGGAGACTTCGCCCCGGTCGAGGATCCCGCCGGCGCCTTGGGTCTGCTTGTGGCGCTGGCCTCGGAATGGGCGGGCCTCCGAGAGACAGGCGGCCCCAAGGCGCATCGAGGCGGCTCAGGCATCGGGAGCTTCCGGCGGGCCATGGAGGCCCTGGCCGGCACCTGGGCCCCGAGCCTGTTCCGGTTCCCGGGCGCCGAGTCATGCAGATCGATTTCCATCACGCCGTGACCTATGTGGCGGCCCGCTTCGCCGGCTTCGGACACGACGAGGCCGCCGTCGTCGCCCATGCCGCCCAACACGTGGATGATGCGACCTCCGATCGCAGGGTGGTCTTCGACAACCGGGCGATGTACACCCGCATCGCGTCCGCCCACAAGAACTTCGATCCCCACAACCTCGATGAGCTGGAGAGCCACCTGGTCTGGCTTCCCTTCCACTTCCTTCCCGGCAATGGCGGGGCGAAGGCCGGAACGGATCCCACCGGCACCTTCATCGACAAGATCCGCTGCCTGCCCGGCCATCGGAGCCCCGTCGCCCAGGACATGATCGAGGCGACCATTCAGGTCCGACACAAACCCAACGCCCTGCACCGCCTCGGCATCACGATGCATGTCTATGCGGACACCTGGTCCCATCAGGGGTTTGCCGGCGTGCTCCACCGCGTGAACGCCGTGAACCACATGGAGGACATCGGCAGCTCCCGGGCCTTTGGCCCCACTTGGCTGGGTGACATCATGGGCGACCTGGTGCCCCCCCTAGGACACGGACAGGCGCGGATCTTCCCGGACATGCCCTTCCTCCGATGGGCTTATGAGAACGGACGGGGCGAGGCCATCGAGCGGAACAATCCCGCGGACTTCCGGGAGGCGGCCGACGCCATGTGCAGGGCCATGCAGCGTTTCCGGGCCGCGCCCGAGACGGGCATCCCCGCCTCCGACCTGGAACGCATCGGTGCGCTCTTCACCCGCAGGGACACCACCACCGTCAAGGCTGACAAGCGGCACAGGATCTGGCTCGCCGCCATCGGAGCAGGCGAGTTCAGCTTCGGGGCGGGCGTCCTGACCTACGCGGAGGAAGGGCCTGCCTCGTGGAGGGCCCAGGCGCTGGGCACCAGCGAGGAGCGCGCGGACTACCCCTATGCTCCGGCCTTCCTGGCCAGCCACTGGAAGCGCTTCCATGACGCCCTCCAGGAACACCGGCTTACCCTGCTGCACGACATCCTGCCGAAGTACGGGATCTGCGCCGGCTGAAACTTTTTTTGCAGGATTCGTTGAAAACCTGCTTGCGAAGGGACGTCCCAGGCTTATGCTCCGAAGTAGGGGAGCCGATGTCCTACGAAAGGGTAGGGTCCTCTCCCTGCATCTCAGTTCAGACCTTGAAAGCCTGGATCACCCTCCGAAGGGAGCCCGCCCACGGAGCTTCGCGGAGGTGCATCCGCAGACCACCTACATCGACCACCAACGCACAGGGGGCATCATGGACATCGACGGTTCCTATTTCTTCAGCGATGAACTGGAAGAGACGCCGCTGGCCTATGCCACGGCCTCGCCCCACCTCAGGGACCGGAGTCCCGACGAGGGGGAACTCCCTGAAGGGGAAACCCTCTCCGAGGATGCCCTGCGGGCCATCCGGGCCTGGCTGGGTTTCTGACAGCATGCGAGCGGGACCGTAGAATGAGGCGACACCCCAGCAGAGGCGGTCGCCCATGGCCCACATCCAGTGGAAGGAACGCTACAGCATCCACTACAAGGAGGTGGACGCCCAGCACAAGCGCCTGCTGGACGTTCTGAACCACCTCCTGGACCTCATCGAGTGCAAGCGCCCGCCGGATGAGATCACGGGGATCTTCCACCGGCTCTGCGCCTACGCGCTGGATCACTTCACGCTGGAAGAGCGCTACCTGGTCGGGTGCGGCTATCCGGACCTGGAGCGCCAGAAAGGGGAGCACGCCCACTTCGTCCAGCGGGTGCTGGAGTTCAATGACCGCTACGATCCCGCCGAT
The DNA here is from genome assembly GCA_964479495.1 of uncultured Mesoterricola sp. Lineage (GTDB taxonomy): Bacteria > Acidobacteriota > Holophagae > Holophagales > Holophagaceae > UBA1801. The sequence continues at coordinate 1,800 of CAYZND010000016.1, read as the reverse complement.
CCCGAGCTGCTCGTGGAGGCCTTCAAGTTCCTCAAGGACTGGTATCTGGGCCACATCCTCCGAACGGACATGGAGTATGTGCCCTGGGTGCGCAGATACTACCGCGAGGCGCCCATCCGGGGCGTCATCGTGGAACGGGAAGGTCTGCTGGCCAGGCTGGACCGGAAGGGCTTCCTGGCCAGGCTCGCCACCCTGTGCGGGAAGCCGCAGGATGAGCTGGAAGGTTCCGTCTACGGAGCCACCCTGCTCGATGACCTCCACTCCGGGGTCTTGGACCGCCGGCTCTTCCTGGAGGAGGCTTCGGCGATGGCGGGTGCAGCCGGGGGCGAAGCCCAGGTGGAGGCCCTGTTTTCAGAGTCGGAAGAGGAGCTGGATGCCCTGGCGGATCTTCTCCCGCTCCTCCGGCCCCGGTTCAAGCTGGGCCTCGTGGCGGACGCCCATCCCTGGAACGGGGAACGGATTCGCTCCCGCCTGGATTCCTTCGATGCCGTGTCGCTGTCCCATGAAACCAAGTCCCGGGTGCCGGGCCAGGCCATCCTGAACGATGTCCTGGACAAGCTGGGGCTCATGTCCGAGGAGTGCGTGTTCCTCACGAGCCGTGCGGACCATGCGGAGGCGGCCGACCGACAGCTCCTGCACGGGCACGTCTTCAAGGGGCATGCGGCCCTGTTCGTCTGGCTGGACCGGCGCCCAGGTTCACATGCCGGATAGGTTCCGGCCCAGGGCCCGGTGGGGCAGGACGAGACCCTCGCATTCGACCGTGAAGGGACCGAAATCCTGGAAGCCCCAGCGCCGGTAGAAGGCCAGCGCCCTCGGACTCCCCTCGAAGGCCTGCAGCCACAGGCTGCGGCATCCCCGACGGATCGCTTCCTCCAGGAAGCAGGTCATGAGCGGGTCCGCGACGCCCCGGCCCTGGCCGCGCTGCAGCACGTACAGCCGGGCCAGCTCCTGCGTCGGAGGCTCCAGCTGGGGGATGGGACACGCGGTGTCCCCGCAGGCGAGGTAGCCCAGCCAGCCCTCAGCGTCTTCCGCTAGCCAGGTCCCTTGCTCGATGAGGCCCTCCATCACGCTCCGCTCGAAGACCCTGGGGCAAAGCCGGTCCAGCCCTTCCGGCAGGAAGTTGCGCGCGAACGCTTCCCGGAAACAGGCCTCCCCGAAGACCGCCAGGGCAGGGGCTTCGGAGGGATGGAGGCGCCGGATCGTTGCGGTCATCGGCACGGATTGTCCTGGGGTTTTCGCTAGGGGTGGATGGTGGTGTGGTAGACGAACTTCCCACCTTTTATCTGACAGATGACGGCAGATTTCACGGGATTGCGGTTGGCATCGAAGGTGATGCGTCCCGTTGCCACCCGCGTCTCGGTCCCGGCCAAGGCATTCCGGATGGCAGAGCCATCCAGCGTTCCTGCCCGCCGGATGGCTTCGAACACCAGGTACGCCGAGTCGTACCCAAGGATTGCGATGGCGTCGGGTTCGTGCGCGTACGCGGCCCTGTAGGCCCTGACGAAGGCTTGGACGGAGGGACTCGGGTCACCTGGAACATAGTGGTTGGTGAAGTAGCACCCCTCGAGGGCCGAGCCTGCCAGTTCGGGGAGCCTGGGGGAGTCCCAGCCGTCCCCGCCGAGCAGCGGACCCTTGAAGCCCAGCTCCCGGGCCTGCTTGGCCACCAGCGCCGCGTCGTTGTAGTAGTCGGAGACATAGAGGATGTCGGGCTTGGCGGCGAGGATCCGCTTGAGCTGTTCCCGGAAGTTCGTGCTGCCCGAAGCATGGCCTTCGAAGGCCACGATGGAACCCCCCAGGGAG
>CAYZND010000015.1:18809-20016 GCA_964479495.1 uncultured Mesoterricola sp. | reverse complement strand
GTGCGATCTGGCGGTTGTCGGCGGAGCTGGATCCACGTACATAAAGGGCCGGGCTTACCACGTGCCAGCGGATGCGGGTCGCGTAAGGCGCTCCTGTGGAGCGACTGAAGCGGGGTCCCCGCACCGTGGGTATGCCAGTGCCGACCCGCGAGATCGAGCGCAGCGAGAAGCGAGCGGCTGGTAAGTCCGGCCATGAAAGGGCCGGGCTTACCACGGCACTCGGGGGAACGACTTAGGGCTGCTTCTTCCGACCTGACCCGGTTCATCGCACCCCGATGCATGGGGCCCGGCTTCCACCCAGGGTATCCTGGGCAGGATTCCACTGCCAGGAATGGGTCATATCCCCTTGAAACTCAAGCCAACGGGACTTTCCAGTGGAAAATGGGCGCGGCTTGCCTCTTGACACCCCAAGATCTTGGGGTGATTCTTGGTTTCCGATACAACCCCTAGAGGTTTCGCGGTTTTGCCCCAGAGCCAGGGGCCAACGTCATTTCAATTCAACGATAACCAGGTGCAGACGCGCCTGATGTCCTATTGCCTGAGGCCCCTTCATGAAGATCACGCGCTACTTCACCAAGGCCGGACACGAGCCCCTGGAGGGCATTCCCTTCGTTCCGCGCACGAGCCGGATCACCAAGCTGGACGGCTCGGTGGTCTTCGAGGCGAAGGACGTGATGGTGCCGGAGGGCTGGTCCCAGGTGGCCGTGGACATCCTGGCCCAGAAGTACTTCCGCCGGAAGGGCATCGACGCGGCCAACAACGGCGAGAAGGATGCGCGCCAGGTCTTCCACCGGCTGGCGGGCTGCTGGCGCCACTGGGGTGAGCAGCATGGCTACTTCAGCTCCCCCGAGGATGCCCAGGCCTTCTACGACGAGCTGGTCTACATGCTGGCCAACCAGATGTGCGCCCCCAACAGCCCCCAGTGGTTCAACACGGGCCTGCACTTCGCCTACGGCATCAGCGGACCGGCCCAGGGCCATAGCTACGTGGACCCGAAGACCGGCCAGATGATGGCCTCCACCAGCGCCTACGAGCGTCCCCAGCCCCACGCCTGCTTCATCCAGAGCGTCAACGACGACCTGGTGAACGAGGGCGGCATCATGGACCTCTGGACCCGCGAGGCGCGCATCTTCAAGTACGGCAGCGGCACGGGCACCAACTTCTCCAAGGTGCGCGGCTCCGAGGAGCCTCTCTCCGGCGGCGGCCG
>CAYZND010000015.1:0-18799 GCA_964479495.1 uncultured Mesoterricola sp. | reverse complement strand
GGCCTCATGAGCTTCCTGGCCGTGGGCGACCGGGCCGCGGGGGCCATCAAGAGCGGCGGGACAACGCGCCGGGCCGCCAAGATGGTCTGCCTGGACCTGGACCATCCCGACATCGAGACCTTCGTGGAGTGGAAGGTCAACGAGGAGCGCAAGGTGGCCATGATGGCCGCGGGCTCTCTGCTGCTCAGCAAGCACTGGAACGCGATGTGCGAGGCCGTGGAGGGCAGCACCACCCGCGACGCCGATCCCAAGAGCAACGAGAAGCTGCGCAAGGCCATGGCCCACGCCAAGAAGGAGGGCGTGCCTCCGGCGTTCCTGGCCCAGTGCCTGGGCCGCCTGGCCATGGGCGACTTCGAGCGGGACCTCAAGCAGTACGACACCACCTGGGACGGGGAGGGCTACCACACCGTCGGGGGCATGAACTCCAACAACTCCGTGCGCGTGCCCGATGAGTTCATGCAGGCCCTCGAGAAGGACGGCAGCTGGAGCCTGAAGCGCCGCACCGACGGCAAGGTCACCCGCACCGTGAAGGCCCGGGATCTCTGGAAGAAGGTCAACTATGCGGCCTGGGCCTGTGCCGATCCTGGCATCCAGTTCGACACCACCATCAACGAGTGGCATACCTGCCCCGCGGACGGCCCCATCAACGCGAGCAATCCCTGCTCGGAGTACATGTTCCTGGACGACACCGCTTGCAACCTGGCGTCCCTGAACCTGTGCAGCTTCCTGACCCCCGACGGTGGCTTCGATCTCGAGGGCTACCGCCACGGCATCCGGCTCTGGACCATCGTGCTGGAGCTGTCCGTGCTCATGGCCCAGTTCCCCAGCGAGACCATCGCGCGTCTGTCCTACGACTTCCGGACCCTGGGCCTGGGCTACGCGAACCTGGGCGCCATGCTGATGCGCCTGGGGATCCCCTACGACAGCGAGGAGGGCACCCAGTGGTGCGCCGCGCTGACGGCCATCCTCACGGGCGATGCCTATGCGGCCAGCGCCGAGATGGCGGGCGAGCTGGGACCTTTTGCGGGCTACGAGCGCAACAAGGCCTCCATGCTGCGGGTCATCCGCAACCACCGCCGGGCGGCCTACAATGCGCCGGCCTCCGAGTACGAGAACCTCTTCATCCGGCCCCAGGGCCTCCACGGCAAGGGCGTGCCCAAGCGCATCGTGGACGCCTCCCGGGAGAGCTGGGACCGTGCCCTGGAGCTGGGCGAGAAGCATGGCTACCGCAACGCCCAGGTGACGGTGCTGGCCCCCACGGGCACCATCGGCCTCCTGATGGACTGCGACACCACGGGCGTCGAGCCCGATTTCGCCCTGGTGAAGTTCAAGAAGCTGGCGGGCGGTGGCTACTTCAAGCTCGTGAACCGTGCCATCCCCGAAGCCATGGCCCGCCTGGGCTACAGCCCCGATCAGATCCGCGACATCGAGCGCTACGTGGTGGGCTGGCTGGAGATCAACGAGGACACCCCCGGCATCACCCGCACCCAGCTCCTGGCCAAGGGCTGGACCGAGGATGAGCTGCGTGGCATCGAGGAGAAGCTCCCCACGGCCTTCGATCCCAGCTTCGTCGTGAACGTGGAGCGCCTGCGCAAGGAGTTCGGGGACGAGGCCACGGACACCTTCATGGAAGCCCTGGCGGGTTCCATGACCGTGGAAGGGGCCCCGCACCTGAAGCCCGAGCACCTGCCCATCTTCGACTGCGCCAACAAGTGCGGAAGGAAGGGCAGGCGCTACATCGAGCCCGTGGGCCACCTGCGCATGATGGGGGCTGCCCAGCCCTTCCTCTCGGGTGCCATCAGCAAGACCATCAACCTGCCTGCGGAATACACCATCGAGCAGGTCGGCGCCATCTACGAGGCCTCCTGGAAGCTCATGCTGAAGGCGGTCGCCCTCTACCGCGACGGCAGCAAGCTGAGCCAGGCCCTGGCCACGAACCTGGACCTGCTGGAAGGCCTGGACACGCTGGCGGACGAGGAGGCCTCCAAGGCCGAGAAGGCCCAGGCCATCGCCCAGAGCATGACCCAGCACGTGGTGCGCGCCTACCGCAAGAAGCTCCCCAACCGCCGCGGCGGCTACACCCAGTCCGCCACCATCGGCGGCACCAAGCTCTACCTGCGGACGGGCGAGCACGAGGACGGCACCCTGGGCGAGATCTTCCTGGACATCCACAAGGAAGGCGCCGCCTTCCGCGCGGTGCTCAACTGCTTCGCCATCTCCGTCTCCATGGGCCTCCAGTACGGCGTGCCCCTCGAGGAGTACTGTGACGCGTTCCTGTTCACGCGCTTCGAGCCCAATGGCATGGTGCTGGGCAGCGACACCGTGAAGTTCAGCACCTCCATCATCGACTTCGTCTTTCGGGAGCTGGCCATCAGCTACCTGGGCCGGTACGAGCTGGCCCAGGTGGACCCCGAGCAGCTCATGCAGATGGCGGGCGGCCGCAAGCCTGAGAGCGCCGGAGCCACCTATTCCGGCGGCAACAACGGCGGCATGACGCCCCTCTTCCCCGAGATCCAGGGGGCCGGCGCGCCTGCACCCGAGCCCATGCCCACCCATGCCCATGCGCATGCCGGAGCCCACGCCAAGCCCTCCGCCTACCAGGCGGCGCGGGAGGAGGGCTACACCGGCGATCCCTGTCCCGAGTGCGGCCACCTCACCCTGGTGAGGAACGGAGCCTGTCTGAAGTGCCAGACCTGCGGTGCAACAACGGGTTGCAGCTAGCAGTGGCTTTACACCGCAGCGAAGGGCGGGAGCGATCCCGCCCTTTAAATGAAAGCCCAGATGGGACGTGAAGGAGAATCCTGGCATGGACCTTTCGCTTGAGGGGATGGCCAAGCGGCTCTACCACAGAAACCGGGAGGCCATGCTGGCTGGGCTGCAGTCAGATGGACGGGTCCGTTCCGGAAGTCTCCTTGCCGTCCTGGCCTTTCTCCTCGCCCTGGTTCCGTGTTGCGTATCGGCGGCGCTGGTCGCATTTTCCATCCACACCTTGCTCCATTCCGAGTCGCTCCTGCTCACTTCGATCCTTGTCCTGCCGCTGCTGCTCCTGGGGGTGCTGGGTCTGCCCCGACCCGTGTTCGTCGCCAAGGAGCATGTGGTCCTGAAGCGCGGGGATCATGCGGATCTCTTCAGACTGCTGGATGACCTGTCCGAGAAACTAGGTCGGGCCAGGATCCATCAGATCGTCATCGACACGCGGTGGAACGCCTCGTTCTGGCTGTCGGGACTCTCGATGCGCAGGACCCTCTCCATTGGACTGCCCATGCTTTCGGTGCTGGACTCACGGGCCGTGCACGCCGTGATCTGCCATGAACTGGCCCATGCAAACCTCTCGCACCCGGCGTTGGATGCATGGATCCAGGCAAGCCTCCGCTCCATGGACCACTGGAAGACCATGGTTTACGACGCCATGCAGCAGATCAAACAGGGGCCTGAGGTCCTGTTGAAGCCCTTGGGGTGGGCCCTGATCTTCCTCTTCCAGGGCTATCAGTACGGCATCCTGTGCCTGGACTGGCTCCAGTCCCAGCGGGCCGAGTTCAAGGCCGATTCCCATGCGCTTCGGGCTACCTCCCAGGAGGACCTGATGCAAGCGCTTCGAAGGCTTCCCTACGAGGAAGTGGTCGAGGAATGCCTGCAGGAATCCCTGCTCCAGCGGGCGGATTTTCTTGTTCTGCTGAAGGATGCGGCTCCCCGAAAACTGGCAAGTCGATTGTTCGCGAACGAATCACGGCTCGATGCCGATGAGGCGGGGGCCCAGCGGACTCATCCTTCCCTCAGGGACCGCATCAGGATGCTGGCCCACCAGCCGACAGGCGTGAGAGCCAACACGGACTTCGTTGAGGAGCTGCGCCGCAGGGTTGAGCCCCATGAAGAGACCTTGGCACGCAAGATGGTCGAGGCTTATGGGGAGACATGTTCCTAGGTTCAGCCACGCCTGAACCCGATCAAGTCCTGGCACCCTCCTGCGCCTCCTTCCACCCAGGGCTCCGCCCACCGCCTCGAAGGTTTCGGAGCAGGGTTCGCGAACCGGTGCCCTGGTCAGTTCCCGAAGGCTTCCGCGAACTGCCGGATCGCGATGACATCGCCTTCGCGCTGGAGCGGTTCCTTGAACTCGTGGGGATTGATCTGGGCGAACTCGCCGCCCTGGGCGATGTTCCGGTTGATGTAGGCGATGAACTCCTCCTGCCTGCGACGGACGTAGCGGCGGAAGGGTTTGGTGAGGACCGCCAGCAGCGCTGAGTCCAGGGCGGTCCAAGTGCTCAGATGGCTCTGGAAGCCCTTGTCGCTCTCCCAGTAGCGGTAGGCGACCACCATCTTGGCGCCCACGGTCATGGGGTTACCCATGCGGCCGCGCTCGACGCGCCCTTCGATGTAGTAGATCCGCAGGCCCGGTTGCCGATGGACCAGGTAGAGCGTGCCATGGAGTCCCTTCGCGTCGTCCACGGTGAGGTGATGACCCGGAAGCTCGGAGGCGTAGAGGCTCGGGACGAACTGGCACTGGCGCCACATGGCGGCGGCCAGCCGCGGGCGATCGAAGAGCTTGTCCATGGTGGTCAGGCGGACGCGGACCGGCTGGGTGGCGATCTGGAACGTGAAGTCCGACTTCCGAAGGACCCTCTGGACATCCGCCAGGTGCTCGGCCGGAATGCGATCCATCGGGACCTGCCCCCAGGCGGAGACCGTCAGCAGAAGCCCCATCCCGAGGCGAGACAGATACCGGATCGCCTTCGTGCCTTCACGTGCCCCGGAAGCTCGCTCCTGGCAACGATCATGAAGGGCCTTGGTTTTCAACATGACTCCATGATCGCCAATCTGCACGTCGTTGGGGACATGCATCCATCGGGATTTTTCGCCACTGCCGGTGGCTGTGGACTTCCGCCGTGAATCATCCGCGCCCCATTTGGAAATAGTCGCGGCAGGCATCCGGGCAATGCGATGATCAAGACCTCGGGAGGACGTGCGCGTGATTCAGGTCTACATCGATGCGGACGCCTGTCCGGTGAAGGATGAGGTCTTCCGCGTGGCCAAGCGGCACGGCTTGAAGGTCTTCGTGGTGGCCAATGGACGGCTGAGCCTTCCGCGGGACCCGCTCTTCGAGCTGGTGGTGGTGAGCGGGCGCTTCGATGCGGCCGATGACTGGATCGTGGAGCGTATGACCGAGTGGGACATTGTCGTCACCTCGGACATCCCCCTGGCGGACCGCTGCCTGAAGAAGCAGGCCCGGGTGCTGGATCCCAAGGGCCGCGTCTTCACCGAGGACTCCATCGGCGATGCCATGGCCAGCCGGGAGATCAGCGCCTTCCTGCGGGACATGGGCGAGATGGGCGGCGGCCCCAAGCCCTACACCCCGCAAGACCGCTCCCGGTTCCTCAATGTCCTGGAGAACCAGATCCAGGCCCTGCTCAAGCTCCAGCGCAGCATCCAACCCCAAGGCTGAACCATGGTGGAAACGATCACTCCCCTGCGCCTGCACCTGCTCCAGATGATCGCCAAGTATCCGGATGTGACCCGGGACAAGCTGCTGACCATCAAGGGCATCACCGAAGCCGACCTGACCTACCTGATCCAGCACGACCTCATCCGGGAGCGGGACGGACGGCTCCGGGTGACCCACTTCGGGCAGATGGCTCTGAAGCGAGGGTCGTGAGGGGCCGCTCTATGCCTTCCTCCCGGCGTGTGCCCGGATGGCTGAAGCCTCTTCCTCGGAGATGCCCAGGGAGAGCAGGAAGTCCAGGTGCGCTTCGGGTGCCCGCGACTCGAACTCCCGGTGCCAGGCATCCATGGCGGCTTCGCTCATGCCCGCCGCCCGGAGCATGGCCACCCACGTGGCCTTGTCCACACGGACGGCCTCCCACCCCCGGGCCTTGACCTGCAGCATGTCCGCCAGGAGACGCTGCTTCGCCTGCAGGGCGGAGATCTCCCCATCCAGCTCCAGAAGCCTGCGCCGGAGGATGTCCGTGGTGGCATCGGGCCTGGAGAGCAGCGAGCGGATGTCCTCGATGGCCAGACCCCGCTGGCGGTAGGTGCAGATGGCCTCCAGGCGGGACCGGTCCTGCTCCGAGTAGCTCCGGTAGTTGGCGCGGCTCCGTCCCGTGGGATTCAGCAGGCCGATGCGGTCGTAGTAGAGCAGCGTGCTGCGGGAGAGTCCGAAGAGGCGTCCCAGCTCCGTGATGCGGTACATGGAAGCTCCAGGTTTCGACGTGTCAATCGGCAACGGGTCGGAGGGGGCGACGGAGGGGAAGGACGAAGAGGAAGCCTGCAACCAACGCCAGAACAAAGAAGAACTGGGACTGTCCCATCCGGAGATTGCCGAACAGGAGCTCCGCCAGTGCTCGAAGCAGGTAGAGGTCCGCGTTCATGGCGAGGGCTGCCCGGCCGATCCGGGTGGACAGCACTTCGTCGCGGAGGAAGAGGCACGCGTAGGCCGTGAAGGCGAAAATGGGCAGGATGCAGAGGTTGAAGGTCTGCATCAGCATGCGGTGCTCTGCTGTCATGTAGCCGAGCGTTGAAGGCCAGTCCAGGAGCCACCAGAAGGCGATGTGGAACACCAGGAAGAGGGCGCTCAGAAAGCCACAGGCGAGAACGAGTTTCCTCACGTCACACTCCTTGGGAGGATCGACTCAATCCACAATGAAGAGCTTGGCGCCCGTGGCCGTGTTCGATCGGTGCGGCTCGGCGCCGTCGGCCACCTGGTAGCTCATGCCGGGTTTCAGGGTGAAGGTGCGTCCGTCCTCCAGCTCCGTGTGGAGCTCTCCCTCCAGGCAGAGCAGGATGTGGCCCTTGGAGCACCAGTGGTCGGCCCTGTAGCCGGGGGTGTACTCCACCATGCGCACCCGCAGGCTGCCGAACTGGCACGTGCGCCACAGGGCCATGCCGGTCTCGCCTTTGTGCTCCATGGCTTCGATCCTGGACCAGTCGGTGGTGCCGAAGGGGATGTCGGTCATCAGCATGGTGCCTCCTAGCGCCGGGTGTTTGGCCGTCGCGCGACGGCATTGGATGTGCTCTTGGTCCAGTAGCCGAATTCGGTGGCGAAGCAGACGTTCTCCAGGTCCGCCGCCCGCTCCTGGAAGTAGCCCTGGGCGTCGGCGATGGCCTGGTTGTAGACGCTGGGGGCGATCTCCTGCAGGCAGAACCTCAGGAAGAGCTGGGCCTTCAGCTCGCCGATCTCTTCGCCGAAGTGCTCGGTCAGGTAGCGCTGGATGGAGTGCACGAGCTTCTGCTCGGTGTCCTTGGGGAGCTTGATGTCCATGGGGTGCCTTTGTTCATCGACGCTGGAGAACCTCTGCCAGGAGCAGAGGCTGGATCCGGGGATAGGTCAACTGGTCTGGCAGTTCATCGAAGCACTGGACCTCCGCGATTTCGGAGGCCGGCAGCTTCCCCAGGGTCTCGATCCGGGCCTGGAACAAGCGGCCGTGGGAGCGGCGGCCTTCCTTCTCCACCGAGTAGTCGCCGACGGCTTCAAGGTGATAGCGCTCGGCCCCGGTCTCCTCCTTCAGCTCCCGGTGGGCCGTCGCTTCGATGCACTCGCCCGGTTCCCGGTGCCCCCCCGGGACTTCCCAGGTGGTCCGGTCCCGGTGACGGACGAGGACCAGTTGCTGCCCGTGGAAGGAGACGATCACGGCGAAGGCCAGCTCGGTATCCAGCAGGGTTCCGATGGGATGCACCTGAATGTTCATGGCTGATCCTTGGAGGGGAACCGATCCTTTGGCGAGCCTTGAGCTTCGCAGGCAAGGACCGCCTCCCAGAGGACCTTCGGGCGCTCGTAGCGGTGGACCTCGAGCTCTTCCAGGCTGAGGAAGGACCAGCCCTGGCTGAACAGTCGGCGGACGGAGGCTTCGTCGAAGAACCGCTTCGTGGTGGCTCCGACCTGGTAGAAGTTCTCCGCGATGGCAGGATGTCCGTTGGCGCCGAAGTGATGGTCCCGGGTGGAGTTCAGGCGGCAGAGGAGGAGACCGCCCGGTGCGAGACAGGCCTGGATGCGCGCCACGATGGCCTGCGTCTCCGGCCAGGGGAAGTAGTGCAGGGAGAGGCTCGCCACCACCGCGCCCGGGTTCCGACCTTCCAGCGGGAAGGGACGGCGCAGGTCCTGGCAGTGGAACTCGGCGGAGGGGCAGCGGAGCCGGGCACGGACCAGGCGCTCCGGATCCAGGTCAAAGGCGATCACCGCATGTCCGGCTTCCGCCAGGATGGCGGTGTCCTGGCCGCTACCGCAGCCCAGCTCCAGTAAAGGTCTGCCCGCGCACGTCCTTGCGAGGAGCGGCAGCCAGCGGTCCAGCCAGGGATCAGGGTTCATGGCAGGGGACTTTCTCAGGTCGTTGCCAGCGCGCGCTTCAGGATCCCCACGAACCGGTCGATGTCCTCGGGCTCGGTGTCGAAGGCGCACATCCAGCGGACGAGGCCCTTCCGCTCATCCCAGGGCCAGAAGAAGGTCTCCTGCTGGAGAGGCTCCACGAGGTGGGCGGGGATCCGGGCGAACACGGCGTTGGCCTGGACTGGATGGACAATCTCGACGTCCGGGAGGCCCCGGACGGCCTCGAAGAGGCGCTGGGCCATGGCGTTGGCCTTGCGGCCGTTCTCGACCCAGAGGTTGCTCTCGAGCAGGCCCAGGAACTGGGCGGAGATGAAGCGCATCTTGGAGGCCAGCTGCATGCTGTGCTTCTGCCAGTAGGGGAAGTCCCGGTCCAGTCCCGGCTTCAGGTAGACCACGGCCTCGCCGCAGAGCATGCCCTGCTTGGTGCCGCCGAAGCTCAGCACATCCACATCGGAGGCCAGCAGCATCTCGCGGAGGTCCAGGCCCAGCGAGGCCACGGCACAGCCGATGCGGGCGCCATCCACATGGACGCCCAGGCCGTGGGCCCGGGCGATGCCCACGAGGCCGCGCAGCTCCTCCAGGGTGTAGACCGTTCCCAGCTCCGTGGGCTGGGTGAGGGTGAGCGCCACCGGATGGGCGCCATGGACCCCATGACCGCGTCCCAGGACCTCGTCCAGGGCGTCCGGGAGGATCTTGCCGTCCCGGCTGGCCACGGGCTGCAGGCGCATGCCCAGGAACCGCTCGGGAGCCGTGCTCTCGTCATTGATGAGGTGAGCCATGTCGGAACAGACCACGGCGCCGTAGGGCTTGGCGAAGGCCATCAGGGACAGGTTGTTGGCGGCGGTGCCGTTGAAGACGAAGTGGGGGAAGACCACCTGGCCGAACAGGGCGGAGAAGGCGGCCTTGGCCTGGGCGGTCAGCGGGTCGTCCCCGTAGGCCATGGCGTGACCCCGGTTGCAGGCCACGAGCCGCTCCAGGACCTGGGGATGGACGCCGGCGAAGTTGTCGCTGGCAAACCCGCGGGGAAGGACATCGGCGTTGGGGACGGCGCTCATGGGGGCTCCAGGGATGCTTCCAGTCTACGAGGCCGGAGGACCGGCTCCCAGGAACAGAAGGACGCGGAGCCATGAGTACAGAGGTTGAGTTCCTTACGATGTGAGGCTCCGGCCGGACTGGTAAGATGCGGAGCAGATACTCACAGGAGTCGTGAAATGCCCAAGACCTGGAACCAGGCCTCCCTTGCGAAGACCATCGACCATACCCTGCTCAAGGCGGTGGGCACCGAGGCCCTGGTTCGGGAGCTGTGCGCCGAGGCCCGGAAATACAGCTTCGCCAGCGTGTGCGTCAACCCGGTCTGGGTACCCCTCTGCGCCCAGGAGCTCGCCGGCAGCGAAGTTCTGGTTTGCACCGTGATCGGCTTCCCCCTGGGAGCCAACAGCAGTGAGACCAAGGCCGCCGAGACGAGGCTGGCGGTCTCCCAGGGCGCGGACGAGGTGGACATGGTGATCCACCTGGGCGCCGCCAAGGCGGGGGACTGGAAGACGGTCGAAGCGGACATCCATGAGGTGGTGAAGGCCGCCGGGAATGCCCTCGTGAAGGTGATCATCGAGACCTGCTACCTCACGGACGAAGAGAAGGTGAAGGCCTGCGAGGCTGCGGCCAGGGCGGGCGCCCACTTCGTGAAGACCAGCACCGGCTTTGGGACCGGCGGCGCCACCGTCGAGGACATCCGCCTCATGCGCAAGACCGTGGGGGACAAGCTCCAGGTCAAGGCTTCGGGGGGCGTCCGGACCTGTGAGGACGCCCTGAAGATGCTGGAGGCCGGGGCCGACCGCATCGGCGCCAGCTCCAGCGTGGCCATCCTCAACGAATTCAGGGGTTGAACACTCCGGGCTGGGCCCTGAAGCGGGCTCCTGAAAATTTTCCTACCGAGAAGATAAATTTCTTGATTCACTGATAACCCTCTTCTCCCAGATCTGGAGGTGCGCATGATGAGCTTCGTCAGGAAGTCCCTCGCGGTCGTGATCCTGTTTTCCGCCATGGCCTTCGCCAAGGCACCGCTGGTCCTCATGACGGACTTCGGGCTGAAGGACGGGGCTGTCTCGGCCATGCGGGGCGTGGCCTTCGGCGTGGATCCGTCCTTGAACGTCTCGGACCTCACCCACGAGATCCCGGAATACGACATCTGGGTGGGGGCCTACCGGCTCTACCAGACGGCCAACTACTGGCCGACGGGCACGGTCTTCGTCTCCGTGGTGGACCCCGGCGTGGGCACCGAGCGGAAGTCGGTGGTGGTCAAGACCAAGGGCGGCCGCTTCTTCGTGAACCCCAACAACGGCCTGCTCACCCTGATCGCGGAGCGGGACGGCGTGGCCGAGGTGCGGGAGATCGATGAGAAAGTGAACCGGCTGAAGGGTTCGGGCGAGTCCTACACGTTCCACGGCCGTGACGTCTACGCCTACACCGGGGCTCGGCTGGCCTCCGGGAAGATCACCTTCCAGCAGATCGGTCCGAAGGCCAAGGCGGACACCATCGTGAAGATCCCCTACCAGAAGGCCGAGAAGACCGGCGGCGTCATCAAGGGCATGATCCCCGTGTTGGACGTGCAGTATGGGAATGTCTGGACCAACATCCCCAAGGACCTCTTCGACCAGCTCCAGATCAAGATCGGCGGCAAGGTGCGCATCCGGACCTTCAATGAGGGCAAGCTGGTGGACGAGACGGTGGCCCCCTATCAGAACACCTTCGGCGACGTGCCCGAAGGGCAGCCCCTCGTCTACATGAACAGCCTGATGTGTGTCTCCGTGGCCATCAACATGGACAGCTTCGCCGCCAAGCACAAGGTGGAGTCGGGTCCCAGCTGGTCCGTGGAAATCGCCAAGGCGGACTGATATCGCTCGAGCGTTTTTTTATTAAGCCTCTCCATTCCCGTAAGCACTTGTCGAGCAGTTGTCTAGGCGATGAATTGGGGGCATCATCCCTAGTCGGCAATCATGCCCCAATGATCAGGTCCATTCAGGAGAACCTTCATGAAGAAGAACCTCGTCCGCTCACTCTGCGCCATGGCCGTCGCGTCCTTCGCGATTGCCGCGCCCACCAAGGTCGGCCTCGTGACCGACATCGGCGGTATCGATGACAAGTCCTTCAACCAGGGCACCTGGGAAGGCGTCAAGCTCTTCGGCAAGGAGAACAACCTGAAGGAAGGCAAGGAGTTCAAGTACCTCCAGTCCACCGCCGAGGCCGACTACGTTCCCAACCTCAGCACCTTCGCCGACGAAGGCCTGGACCTGATCGTGGCCCCCGGCTTCCTGTTCAACAGCGCCATGGCCGAGGTCGCCGGCAAGTACCCCAAGCAGAAGTTCCTCATCATCGACTCCGTGGTGAAGGACAAGTCCGACAAGCTCTTCCCCAACGTCGCCAACGCCGTGTTCGCCGAGCATGAGGGCTCCTTCCTCGTCGGCGTCGCCGCCGGCCTGAAGGCCAAGGCCGACAAGAAGAACGCCGTGGGCTTCGTGGGCGGGATGAAGTTCCCCCTCATCGAGAAGTTCCAGGCGGGCTTCGAGCAGGGCGTGAAGGCCGTGCTCCCCACCTGCACCGTGATGGTCGACTACGCGGGCGAGTTCGGGAACCCCGGCAAGGGCCAGGCCCTGGCCGCCAAGCAGTACGGCGCTGGCGCCTATGTCGTGTTCCATGCCGCGGGCGGCACGGGCAACGGCGTCATCAAGGAGGCCAAGGAGCGCACCCAGAAGGGTGACGTGCGCTGGGCCATCGGTGTGGACAAGGACCAGTTCAACGACGGCGTCTACGCCCCTGGCAAGTCCGCCGTGCTCACCAGCATGATGAAGCGCGTCGACGTGGCCGCCCACGACGTGGCCGTGAAGGTCCGCGACGGCAAGTTCCCCGGCGGCCAGGTCATGGTCTTCGACCTCAAGGTCAAGGGCGTCGGCATCCCCGCCCAGAACCCCAATCTTTCCGCGGACATCCTGAAGACGGTGGCCGAGTTCGAGGCGCAGATCGCCTCCGGGAAGCTGAAGGTCTCCGAAGTCCCCGCCGCCAAGTAGCACGCGGTTCCATCGGATAGCCTGTCCAACTGCCCCCGGCCTTCGCGTTGGGGGCAGTTTTCATGCAGGCGCACATTCTCGCGAGGTCGCGACGTGGGCTACGTCATCGAAATGCTGGAGATCACCAAGAGCTTCCCGGGCATCCGGGCCAACGACCGTGTCACCCTCCAGGTGGAGCAGGGCTCCATCCACGCCCTGCTGGGCGAGAACGGGGCCGGGAAGTCTACCCTCATGAGCATCCTGTTCGGGCTCTACGCGCCCGACTCGGGCTCCATCAAGGTGCGGGGCAAGGACGTCCGGATCGCCAACCCGAACGTGGCCAACGCCCTGGGCATCGGCATGGTCCACCAGCACTTCAAGCTGGTCCACAACTTCACGGTCACCGAGAACATCATCCTCGGGCTGGAGCCCAAGGCGGGGCTCGTCATCGACCGCAAGCGGGCAGCGGCCCGCGTGAGGGAGATCTCCGAGCTCTACGGCCTCCAGGTGGATCCCGAAGCGAAGATCGAGGACATCTCCGTGGGCATGCAGCAGCGGGTGGAGATCCTCAAGATGCTCTACCGCGACGCGGAGATTCTCATCTTCGACGAGCCCACCGCCGTGCTCACGCCCCAGGAGATCCACGAGCTCATGGGCATCATGCGGCGCCTGGTGAAGGAGGGGAAGACGATCCTCCTCATCACCCACAAGCTGCGGGAGATCAAGGAGGCCGCGGACTTCTGCACGGTGCTGCGCCGGGGCCGCCTCATCGGCACGGTGCCCGTGGCCGAGACCTCCGAGCAGCAGATGGCCGAGATGATGGTGGGCCGCGAGGTCAACTTCCATGTGGAGAAGGGTCCCGCCCAGCCCGGCGAGGTCATGCTCCAGGTGGAGGGCCTCAACGTGAAGAACGCCAAGGGCCTGCTGGGGGTGAAGAACCTGTCCCTGGAGGTCCGCGCCGGCGAGATCCTGGGCGTCTGCGGCATCGACGGCAACGGCCAGACGGAGCTCATCCGGGCCATCACGGGCCTGGCGCCCGCGGAAGGCGGGAAGATCCTGCTCCGCGGGAAGGACATCTCGGGCCTGCCCATCAAGGAGCGCACGGGCTTGGGCATCGGGCACATCCCCGAGGATCGCCACAAGCACGGCCTCATCCTCGACTTCCGCCTCGACGAGAACCTCGTCGTGCACTCCTACGACCGCGCGCCCTTCTCCCGGCTGGGCGTGCTGGACTTCCGCCAGATCGGCGCCAATGCCGAGCGGCTCATCGGCGAGTTCGACGTACGCTGCGGTCAGGGCGGCTCCACCCCCGTGCGGTCCATGTCCGGCGGCAACCAGCAGAAGGCCATCGTAGCCCGGGAGATCGACCAGTCCCCCGAGGTGCTGGTGGTGGCCCAGCCCACCCGGGGCCTCGATGTGGGCGCCATCGAGTACATCCACAAGCGCCTCGTGGCCGAGCGGGACAAGGGGAAGGCGATCCTTCTGATCTCGCTGGAGCTGGATGAGATCCTCGATGTCTCCGACCGCATCGTGGTCATCCACAGCGGGGAGATCGTGGGCATGGTGAACGCCGCCGAGACCGACGAGAACGAGCTGGGCCTGATGATGGCCGGCTGCCGGAAGGAACACTGATCATGAAGATGTCCCGATCCAAGCTCCTCGTTCCCATCGTCGCGATCCTGCTGGGCTTCGCCCTCGGCGCCGCGGTGCTGATCGCCACCGGGCGCAGCCCCGTGGACATGTTCTACGCCATGCTCCAGAGCGTGAGCGGCAAGAACCTGCGGGCCGACACGTTCAATCCCCGCTACATCGGCGAGTTCGTCGTCCAGTCCATGCCCATCATGCTCACGGGCCTCTCCGTGGGCTTCGCCTTCCGCACGGGCCTCTTCAACATCGGCGCCGAGGGCCAGCTCATGGTGGGTTCCATCGCTGCCGTGGCCGTGGGACTGGGCATCCAGGCGCCGCCGGTGGTGCATGTCCTCCTGGTGCTGGCCGCGGCCATGCTGGCGGGGGGTCTGTGGGGCGCCATCCCCGGCTTCCTGAAGGCACGCTTCAACGTCCACGAGGTGGTGGTCACCATCATGCTCAACTACGTGGCCCTGTTCCTGAACAACTGGGCCATCGTGGCGATCTTCAAGAGCGCGGACAGCGTCAAGACGGCCGTCATCCCCGAGACCGGCCTGCTCAAGAGCGCCATGCTGGCCGAGCTCACCAACGGCTCCCGCCTCAACTGGGGTTTCGTCCCCGTGCTGCTCTCCATCCTGGTGTACTGGTTCATCATCGAGAAGACCACCTTCGGCTTCAGCCTGCGGGCGGTGGGCTTCAACAAGGACGGCGCCCAGTACGCGGGCATGAAGGTCAACCGCAACATCGTCTCCTCCATGATCATCGCCGGGGCCTTCGCGGGCCTGGCGGGCGCGGTGATCACGGTGGGCACCTTCAGCTTCGGCCGGGCGCTCCCCGCCGCCGAGGGCTACGGCTTCGACGGCATCGCCGTGGCGCTGGTGGGTGGCAACACCGCCCTGGGCGTGCTCTTCTCGGGCCTGCTCTTCGGAATGCTCAAGGCCGCCCAGCCCCTCATGCAGTCCCAGGGCATCCCCAAGGAGGTCGCGAGCATCATCCAGGCGTCCATCGTCCTGTTCATCGCCATGAAGTTCGGCATCGAGTACTTGATGAAGAAGCTCAAACCGAAGAAGACCACCGTCGAGGAGGTGGAGTCATGAGCCTTCTCCTAACCATGATCCCCATCGCCCTGGTCTACGCCACGCCCCTCATCATCGCGGCCCTGGGCGGGCTCTACAGCGAGCGCAGCGGCATCGTGAACATCGCCCTGGAGGGCATCATGATGGTGGGCGCTTTCACCGCCGCCTCCGTCACCGTGTGGCTGGAGCCCAGCCCCATGGCGGCCTACTGGGGCATCCTGGCGGGCATCGCCGCGGGCGTGCTCTTCTCGCTGCTCCACGCCTTCGCCAGCATCCACCTCAAGGCGGACCAGGTGGTCTCGGGCACGGCCCTGATCATCCTGGCGGGCGGCGTCACCGTCTACCTCTGCCAGATCTTCTTCGACCAGCAGCGCACCAATGCCTTCAGCACGGGCCTGTCGAAGATCTCCGTGCCGGGCCTGTCGAAGATCCCCTTCCTGGGCCCGGTGCTCTTCCAGGATGTCTACACCACCACCTACGCAGCCTTCGCGCTGGTGGTCCTCACCTGGTTCGTGGTCTACAAGACGCCCTTCGGCCTGCGGTTGCGGGCCTGCGGCGAGCACCCCCAGGCGGCCGCCTCCATGGGCATCAGCGTGCTGGCCATGCGCTACGTGGGCGTGCTCCTCTCCGGCGCCTTCGCGGGCCTCGCGGGCGCGGCCATGGTGCTGACCCAGGACATCCAGTACACCATCGGCTCCGTGCACGGCGCGGGCTTCATCGCCCTGGCCTGCCTCATCTTCGGCAAGTGGAACCCCTTCGGCGTGCTGGGCGCGGGCCTCTTCTTCGGCCTCTCCCAGGCCCTGTCCATCTACGCCAAGGACATCCCCCTGCTGCAGAGCGTGCCCCAGGACTTCTTCTACATGCTGCCCTACATCCTCACCGTGATCGCCCTGGTGGTCTTCAGCGGCAAGTCCGTGGGACCCAAGGCCGCCGGCGAGCTGTACGACGCCGGGAAGCGGTAGGGGGGCCACTCCTTCGGAGATGCGCCCCGCGATGCGATTCGAGAGAACCGGAAACAGCGCCAGGGCAGGATTGTCCAGACTGATCTGGGGCCGATGCCTGAGCCTTGCCCTGCTGATCCTGTCGGCGGGTCGCGCCGAACCGCCGGTTGAGCCGCCTCTGGATCTTCTCCTCGTGCCGCCGGTCGAATGCGCGGCAGGGGAGATTCCCCCGACGGTGTTGCAGATCGAGCAATCGAGGGTTCTGAACATCCGAGATACGGGGCAGGACGCCCAGAGCCCCCATCAGGGCTGGTGAGGGGAAACCTGCATCCAGCAGGCCCTGGCGTACCATGGTTGTTATGCGCCCCAGCCCGTGATCCATCAAGCAGGCTCGCCCAAGCACCCCGATCTCTATTCGAATGAGCTGGCGATTGCGCTGAGGACCCTCGGAGCAAGGTATGAAGCCTGCTCCAAGGAAGCCTACGATGTGACTGAATTCATCGGCTGGTGCCGCGCCCAGGTCCAGGCCGGCCATCCGGTCATCGCCGGCGTCAAGCTCAACCCGACCAGGCACCGGGACTGGAGCCTGGACCATTTCGTCCTGATCAAGGGTAGCGGCCCAGATTCCCTCACCTACAACACCACCTGGAAATATGACGCGTCGGGCACCCACGAAGAGCTCTCCTCCACCCGTTCCGCCATCGCTTTCAAGAATCCCTTCGATGACTACGACGGGATCGCGGTCACGGGCCTGGAGACCCGACGACCAGGCGACGCGGCAGTCCGGGTCTTCCTGCGGATTCCCTGGAAGGGCCAGGTCGATCTCAAGGTGAAATGCGAAGGCCTGATCAAGGGTTCGCGCTACCGTCTCCTGGTCGCATCCGCTCCGACAGGAGCCGAGTTCCTGCCCGTTGCTTCCTTCACGGCGCCTCGCAACACGGCGGCGTTCACCGTGGTCCTGGATGCCTCCAGGATGGCTGTATTCCGCTGCGTTCCCGAGCCATAGGCAGGCACTGATTCCCATCACTCCGGAGTCAGCAGGGCCATCAGCTCGGCATCCCCCGTTTCCCGGGCCAGCTCGGCCACGGTGGGGCCGTGCAGGGCGATGTGGGCCTGGCGGGTGTTCCAGGTGGGCGCCTGGGGATCGGCGCCAGCGGTGAGAAGGTCCTTCGCGGTGGCAAGGTCCCGGGTCAGGATCGCCCATTCGAGGGGGAGCGTCCCGTCCGCCGACACGCGGTTGGGCGACAGCCCTGCTGCGAGCAGCCGGCGGACCTGGGTCCGGTCCCCGATGCGGACGGAGGCGTTCAGGACGCTCGTGGCCAGGGCGGTCTCCCGGTTGGGATCGGACTTGAAGAGGAACGGTGCGGGATCCAGGAAGACGCGTCCTTCTGGGGTCTCGATGAAGATCGCGAAGGCGAGGCTGGGGATGTCGTTGGGTGCAATCTCCCCGAACGATCCGAGGGGCTCTCCCGCGGCGACGAACTCCCCTTCCCGGACGAGGCTCGAACCGTGGCGGCCCAGCCCGTAGCGGGTCCGGAGCCCGGATCCGTGATCGATCTCCACGGCGATGCCTTCCTGGGCGTCCACTTGCAGGAGGGAGACACGGCCCGATGCGGCTGTCCTCACCGGGATTCTCCGGTCATCCCAGATGGTCCAGCCGGGGTTGATGAAGGGGCGCGCCGAGTGGCCGTCCACGAGGCTTCCGAAAGGCAGGATCATCCGGGCCCGGCCGGTCAGCGGCAGGGCTTCGGGCTGGGCCACGATGGGCAGGCGATGCATGCTCCTCTGTCCGGCGAGGCTCAGCAGGATGTGGGCATAACCCCCTTCCTGGGCCACGGTGAAGGTCCCCTGTCCCGAAGCACGACCGCCCCGGGTCTGCGGATCCAGGACGGCCAGCCATGCGATGGACCCGCTGTCCCGCCGCGCCTGGGCGGCCGAGTCCAGGAACGCGTGGAGCGGAGTGGTCAGGAGCGCGGTTCCGAGTGCGGTCGCACCCAGGACCGCCGCAGAGGCGATCCGGCGAAGCAGGTTCTGCGGGGAAGGGATGGTGGGGGCTTCCAGGACGCCCCGGATCCTTTGCTCCAGGTGGCTGTGCCCGGAAAGTCCCACGGCCGCGGGCAGGCGTGGGGGCGAGGAAAGGGATCGGGCGGCGGCCAGCAGGTTGGCGGCATAGTCCGCCGGCCTGGCTCCCTTGCGCAGCACGGCCTGATCGCAGGCCTCTTCCCGGAGCCGCAGGGCCTGCGAGAGCGCGAGCCAGGGCAGGGGAGAGCACCAGGCCAGGGACGCCAGGGCGCGCAGGGCTTCCGCCACGAGGATGTCGCACCGCCGGATGTGCATGTGCTCGTGGAGCAGCGTGGAAGCCAGGCGCTCATCGGACCACCCGGTGGCGGCTCCGGGCAGGATGATCCGGGGGCGGGCAATGCCCACCTCGAAAGGGATCCGGCTGGTGGCGGAGAGCAGCAGCTCGACAGGACCGGTTCCGACGGCATCGCCGATGCAGGCAGCCAGGTGGAGCAGCCGTCGGTCCTGGCAGGGCTCGGAGGCTTCCAGCGTCTTCCGGATGGACAGGATGCCCGCCACGTGGCGGATCGTCAGGCACGCCACGCCCAGGAGCCAGAGGAGCCCAGCCAGCGCCCAGCCCT
Organism: uncultured Mesoterricola sp.; assembly: GCA_964479495.1. Classification (GTDB taxonomy): domain Bacteria; phylum Acidobacteriota; class Holophagae; order Holophagales; family Holophagaceae; genus UBA1801. The sequence goes on along the minus strand of CAYZND010000015.1, from coordinate 163 downwards.
GGGCGGATCCGCGGGCTGGCGTCTCAAGACCCGGGCTCTCCCCGTCCTGCGCGGGAGGCCCGGAGAAGCGGACCTGGAACAGCGAGCCGTACCGGCCCACCAGGCCTGGCACCACCGTGGCCGAAGGCGCTTCCGAGGTGGGAGGGGAGGGAGGTGCATGAAG
>CAYZND010000014.1:4888-20770 GCA_964479495.1 uncultured Mesoterricola sp. | reverse complement strand
GTGGACGCCAGCATCGGCTGGTACCGGCACACCCTCGGAGAGGGACCAATGACCGCCGCCCTCGCCCAGGCGGAACAGCTGGGCTACGCCAGAGGGTCCATGATGACCTTCCGGCAGACGGTCCGACAGCTGGCGGAGCCCGTTCCGGTGCTGCGGCGGCCCGAGACCTACCGGGACCGGCGGGTCTACAGCTCCGCCACCAACCACTTGATCAACGCCTTGAGGCTGGCCTCCGTGGCGCATCCCGGGTTCCACCTGCGGGTGGCGGATGTGGAGGTGGAAGGACGACGCCCCCACCGCTCGGAGGATCTTGAATCCATCGCTCACGGTCCAGGACCTTTCGACGCCTATTTCACCGAGGTGCTGATCCCCTGGCTGGAGCAAGAGCGGATCACCCACGTGGCCGTCTCCTTCACGTTCCTGCATCAGGCCTATGCAGGTTTCCGTCTGGCCCGGTTGCTAGGGGAACGCCTTCCCGGCCTGGAGCGCCTGGCGGGTGGGCCCCTCATGGCCTGCTGGAGCGCCGTGGGCGCCACCTTCGAGGCCCCCGTCTTCCGGCTCTTCCACCGAATCTGCCCCACGGCCTCGGAACAGGAGATGGAAGCCCTGGCCCTCGCGTGGGGAGGCACCCCCCATGCGCGGAAGGCTCTGTTCGCGCCAGATCTGGCCACGACGCCCTGGAACGACTACCTGGTGCCCATGCCCACGATCCCGGTGGCCCTGGGGCGCGGCTGCTACTGGCGGCGCTGCACCTTCTGCCCGGACTACCTCCACCCCTCCTACCGCAGCGGCAGCCGGGATGCCTTGGCGGCGTGGCTGGAGGCCGTGGCCACGCGATTCCCCGCCGGAGCCATGCTCCACCTGACGGACTCGGCCCTGTCACCGCCGCTGTTGGAGCACGTGGCCGACACCATCCGACGGGACCGCCTGCCCCTGCGCTGGCACGGCTTCGTACGGCTGGAAGCCCGCTTCGCGGATCCAGCCTTCACGCGCCACCTGGCCGAAGGAGGCTGCGCCATGCTCCAGTGGGGGCTGGAGACCGCTTCGCCCCGCCTGCTGGAGATGATGGACAAGGGCGTGACGCCGGACCAGGCGCGGCAGGCCTTGCGGAGCAGTGCCGGAGCCGGCATCCGGAATCATGCCTACCTCCTCTTTGGACTGCCCACCGAGACGGATGCGGATCGGGAGCTCACCCTGGATTTCGTACGGTCCGAGCAGGCCAGCCTCCACGACCTGAACACCTCCATCCTGAACCTGCCCAAGCGCAGCCCCATGCACGAGCACCCGGAGCGCTATGGCATCACGGCCCTGAGTCCCTTCGGTGCGGAGACGGACCTCTCGCTCTATAGCGACTTCCGCTGCGGTTCTTCCCACCCGCGCCTGGAAGCCCGCCACTGGATCGCCGCCCGGCTGCTCAAGGACCCCAGCGTGAAGGCCATCCTCGGGGACCTGAACGCCCCGTTCAAGGCGAACCACGCCTGCTTCCTGCCCTAGTGCGTCGCTTGTTTCCGGGTCTTCTTGTAGTACGCCAGGTAGTCTTTGAGCCACTTATCGATCAAGCCTTTGGCCTTGCATCGCTCGATGATCTTGTTCACCTGCGGGATGAGGTAGGTGTACTTCGATTTCTTGGAGAAGGTCATGTAGAAGTCCGCCGTGACGACGGGCGTCGGCAGGGCTTCGATCTTGTCGTCGTACCCTTCGATGGCGGCGACAGCGAGCCCGGGGTAGAGGCCCGACAGGAAGTAGTCCACCCGTCCGGCTTCCAGTTTTTGAAGGTTCTGCACGGTCTGCGTAACCCGCTCGATCTTCAGCTTCTCTGCGGCGAACGTGTCGAACTTCTCTTCGTAGCTTTCTCCTCGGTTCGCGGTGCCGACTTTCCCGATCAAGTCGTCCCAAGTCGTGAAGGGAAACGCCTTGCCTTTCCACACGAAGACCACGTTGGGATCCTTCATGAACGGAACGGTGTAGTCCATGTATTCCAGCCGCTCAGCGTTGATGTAGGCGGAGGTGATCACGTCGATCTGGCCGCTCCGGGCGTTCTCCTGGACGCGCTTCCAAGGCCCGGTCGCGCGGATCTCGAAAGGCACCTTCAGCTCGGTGAACACCTGCTTGGCAAGCTCGGCGGCCGCCCCGACGATGGCGCCGTTCTCTTCCCACGTGACAGGCGGATAGTCGGGGTGGCCCGACACGATGAGCACCTCGCCTGCCGGAAGGCTGGCGCCCATTCCCAACAGCCATCCAGTCAACACCACCGATGCATATCGCATACGCCCTCCAGCGCAAGGGGATCACGCGTGCGATACGTATCGGTATTTGCCGGGTCAATCATAAGGAGGAGCTTCCCCGTCGGGGGACTGGCCAACCCATCGCCTGGATTCGAGGGGCGTGGTTCGCGGCTTGAGGCAGGCGCCTAGCCAGATACTGGAACCAAGGCGCTCGCTCATCCCTCGGCGCCCTCCTGCCACAGCTTCCCATCCCTCGGGTCGCAGAAGAGACAAGCCTGTTCCAGTGGATCCAACCGGGTGGGTCCGATCGCCTTAGTTCTCCGCAGGCAGCGCATCGAGCGCCGCCAGCCACGGAGCGCGCTCGGCGTCCGTCACGAAGCTGGCCAGCAGGCTGTTCCGCGCCAAGGTCGCCAGTTCGGCGTGGGTCAGATTCAGCGCCAAGGCGGTCTGCAGGTAGTTCTCGCCGATGTAGCCACCGAAGTAGGCCGGGTCATCGGAGTTGAGGGTCACACGAAGGCCTCGGGCCAAGAGTTCCCGCAGGTTGTGCTGGTCAAGCGATGGAAACACGCGGAGTTTCACGTTGGAGAGGGGACAGACGGTGAGGGGCACCCGCTCCCGGGCGAGTCGCTCCATCAGTCCAGGATCCTCGATGGAGCGCACGCCATGGTCGATGCGCTCGCTCTTGAGGAGGTCAAGGGCCCCCCACACGTAGCTGGCCGGGCCTTCCTCGCCCGCATGGGCCACCACGTGCAGGCCCAGTTTCCGGCACTCGGCGAAGACCCGCTCAAACTTCGCAGGGGGATGGCCCTTCTCGGAGGAATCCAGGCCCACCCCATGGATGCGGTGGAGGTGGGGCCTCGCCTGATCGAGGGTGGCGAAGGCCTCTTCTTCCGACAGGTGGCGCAGGAAGCACAGGATCAGTCGGGAGCTGATGCCCAGCTGGGCCTTCGCATCCCGTCCCGCCCGCTCCAGGCCATCCAGCACCGTCTCGAAGGCGATGCCCCGAGCCGTGTGGGTCTGGGGATCGAAGAACAGCTCCGCGTGCACCACGCCGTCCGCTTGGGCCCGGCGGTAGTAGGCCATGGCCAGGTCGTAGAAGTCCTGCTCGTGGATCAGGGCCGCGGCCCCCGCATAGTAGATGTCGAGGAAGGACTGCAGGTCCGTGAAGGCATAGGCCGCCCGGGTCTCCTCGATGCTCGCGTACGGCAGTGACACGCCGTTCCGACGGGCCATCTCGAACATCATCTCGGGTTCCAGGGAGCCCTCGATGTGCAGGTGCAGCTCCGCCTTGGGCAGGGCGCGGATGAAGTCGCGGAGTTCCATGTAAGCCTCCAGGCAGGTAGACCTTTCCTTCGCCCGCACCCCATCCTCCCTTGGGAGAGGACAGGGTGGGCGTCTTCAGCATCGAAACATGACGATCAGAGATGCGTGGATGCGCCTATTTCGCAGGCATCTTGGAGGCCACGCCCTGCACGTAGTAGTCCATGGTCTCCAGGTCGTGGTCGCTGATGACCTGGCCGGCGGGCACGCGCACCTTGCCGTCCTGGTCCACCACGGGGCCGGTGAAGGGGTGGAACTTCCCGGCGGCGATCTCGCCCTCGACCTTCTTCACCATGTCCTGCACGTCCTTGGGCACGCGGGCGCTCAGGGGGGCCATCTTGATGAAGCCCTCCTTCAGGCCGCCCCACACGAACCCGGTCTTCCACTTGCCGGCCATCACGTCGCTGACGACCTTGGTGTAGTAGTCGCCCCAGGTCAGGAGCGTGCCGCCCAGCTGGGCCTTGGGGGCGTACTTGGACTCGTCGGAGTTGTACGCGAACACGCTGACGCCCTTCTCCTCGGCGGCCTGGTTGGCGGCGGCGGAGTCGGTCTCGTGGGTGATCATGTCCGCGCCCTGGGCGATGAGGGTGAGGGCGGCCTCGCGCTCCTTGCCGGGGTCGAACCAGGAGTTCACCCACACCACGCGGATCTCGGCCTTGGGGTTCACGCTGCGCATGCCGCGGATGAAGGCGTTGATGCCCATGACCACTTCGGGGATCGGGTACGAGGCCACGTAGCCGGCGATGTTGGTCTTGGTCATCTTGCCGGCCACGATGCCGTTCAGGTAGCGGCCTTCGTAGAAGCGGCCGTTGTACTGGCCCAGGTTCGCGGCGGTCTTGTAGCCCGTGGCGTGCATGAAGACCGTGTTGGGAAACTGCTTGGCCACGTTGAGGGCGGGGTTCATGTAGCCGAAGGAGGTGGCGAAGACCACCTTGCAGCCACTCTGGGCCATCTCGCGGATGACGCGCTCGGAGTCGGCGCCCTCGGGCACGTTCTCCACGAACTGGGTGGTGACCTTGCCCTTGAGGGCGGCCTCCATCTGCTTGCGGCCCAGGTCGTGCTGGTAGGTCCAGCCCGAATCGCCCACGGGTCCGACGTAGACGAAGCCGACCTTGGCGGGGGCCTGGGCACTCAGCAGGGAGGCGGAAGCGGCGAGGATCGCCGTGGTCAGGGTGGTTCGGGCAGGATTGCGCCTTTGCATCGTTGAAGCTCCTTGGGATGGGGTGAGGGGAAGCCACCCATCGGCGGCTGGGACACACGGGGAACAGGACGGGCCCTTTGCGGCCGCGGCATCGGCTGGGGTGCATCGGTCCGCGGGGCTGGCTGGGGAAGATCAAGATTCGATGGGCTGATTCTGCCATGTGCATCCCTGGCATGTCCTTGCGTATTCAGGATGCAATCCGGGGGGCTACACTAGAATCTGCCAAGCATTTGGCAAATTGGAGTGAATCATGCCAACGGTTTCCCTCGACGGCATCGACCTCAAGATCCTCACGATCCTCCAGTCCGAGGGGAAGCTCACCAACACAGAGCTGGCGGAGCGGGTGGGCCTCTCCGCGACCCCCTGCCTGCGGCGCGTCAAGCGTCTGGAGCAAGAGGGCGTCATCGTCGGCTACCGGGCCGAGCTGGACCGCAACCTGATCGGCCTGGGCCTCACGGTACTGGTGGACGTGAAAATGGACGGACCGCGCAACGAGAACAGCACCAAGATCCAGGAGGTCCTGCGGGCCATGCCCGAGGTGCTTTCCTGTCATCTGGTCTCAGGAGAGTACGACCTGATGCTGGAAGTGGCCGTCCCGGACCTGCCCAGCTACGAGCGCTTCCTGCTGGGGAAGCTGCTGGAACTGCACATGTTCAAGGACATCCGCAGCCATGTCGTGATCCGCACCGTCTCGGACCGTACCCCACTGCCCCTGGATCATCTGAACCCGAATCACTGAAGCCCCTGGATCCAAGGCCTAAATCGCTAGCAATCGACCCGGTTGAAGAAGAATTCACCCATCTCCATCGAAGGTGGTGAATAATTTTTTCGTCGAGGAATGAAAAATCTTGACTCCCATTCCTCACACTCTAGAATGCCAGTGTGAACTATTCTTTGAGCCGTTCTTCGTGAGCCGGCCTCCGATGGAATCAGCCTTCAGACCTCACCAGGCATCGATTCTCAGGGTCGGGTGGCCCCCTTCCATTCCGTGACTTCTCGTGAAACGTCCCCCATGCCCCTGTTTGCTGAATACCGTATTCAACCCGACCCACTCGCCGGCCGTTTCCAGCATCCAAGGATGATTACCTGCGTTCTGACCTCCAGGAGGCCCCTGTGATCGGAGAGCCCGTCACCCGGAAGGAAGGCCGAGCGAAAGTCCTCGGCGCCACGTGCTACACGGACGATCTATCCGCCGACGGCATGCTCTGGGGCATCACCGTGCGGTCCCACATGACCCGGGGCATCCTGAAGGCCATCACCTTCGGCCAGGGCATCCCCTGGAACGAGTTCGTCATCGTGACGGCCGCGGACATCCCCGGCAAGAACCGCGTGGCCTCCATCATCCACGACCAGCCCTTCCTGGTGGGCCTTGGGGAGGAGATCACCCACGCCGAGCAGCCCGTAGTCCTGCTGGCCCACGCGGACAAGATCCTGCTCGAGAAGGCCCGCAGGGCCGTCTCCCTCGACGTGGAAGAGCTCCCGGCCATCCTGGACATCCAGTCCTCCATCGACCTGGAACAGGTCATCTACGGCTCGAACAACCTGCTGAAGGACATCTGGATCAAGAAGGGCGACTGCGACGCGGTCTGGGACCAGGCCGCCTACGTCATCGAGGGCACCTACCGCACCGGCGCCCAGGAGCAGATGTACCTGGAGACGAACACGGCCTTCGCCGTCGTGGAGGGCCAGGGCCCGGACCTGCAGGTGACCGTGAAGGGCTCCATGCAGTGCCCCTACTACGTGCACGGCGCCCTGAAGCAGCTCTTCGCCCTCCCCGACGACCAGGTGCGCGCCATCGCCATGGAGATGGGCGGCGCCTTCGGCGGCAAGGAGGACTACCCCTCCCTCATGGCCGGCCACGTGGCACTCCTGGCCCACAAGTCCCGCCGGCCTGTGAAGATCACCTACGACCGCGAGGAGGACCTGGTGGCCACCACCAAGCGCCACCCCTCGCGCACCCACGTGAAGATGGCCTTCGACAAGGACGGTAAGTTCCTCGCCATCGACACGGACTACGTGCTGGACGGCGGCGCCTACGCCACCATGTCCCCCGTGGTCCTGAGCCGCGGGGCCCTGCACGCGGCGGGCGTCTACTGCTCCCCGAACGTGCGCATCCATGCCCGGGCCGTGGCCACCAACACACCGCCCCCCGGCGCCTTCCGGGGCTTCGGCGCACCGCAAAGTCTGTTCGCCATCGAGCGCCACATGGACGTCTGCGCCCGCACGATGGGCATGGATCCCGTGGAGCTGCGGCGGAAGAACTTCCTGAAGATCGGCGACACCACCGCCACCGGCATGCTCATCAAGGAGAAGGTGGACCTCTCCGGCATCATGGACAAGGCCCTGGCCGAGATCGGCTACGTCGAGAAGAAGAAGGCCTTCGCCGCCCACAACGCCTCCGGTGATCCCATCAAGAAGGGCGTGGCCTTCTCGGTCTTCATGCACGGCTGCGGCTTCACCGGCAGCGGCGAGACCTACTACGCCTCCGTGGCCGGGGTGGAGGGCCTGGCGGACGGCACCGTCTCGGTCCTGGCCGCCTCCACCGAGATGGGCCAGGGCAAGAACACCGTCTTCTCTCAGATCGTGGCCGAGGCCCTGAACCTGCCCGTGGACATGGTGAACGTGGCCCCCGCGGACACCAAGTACGTCCCCAACAGCGGACCGACGGTGGCCTCGCGCAGCACCATGGTGGTGGGCAAGCTCATCGAGGAGGCCGCCTACAGCCTCAAGCAGGCCCTGATCCAGAACAAGTTCGTGAAGGCCGGCTACTCCCCCGAGCAGTTCCGGGAAGGCATGAAGAAGGCCGTCGCCACGCTCGGGACCTTCCGGGCCTATTCCCAGTACCACAAGCCCCCCCAGGTCGTCTGGGACGACGCCACCTACGTGGGCGACGCCTACCCCACCTTCGCCTGGGCCTGTGATGCCGCCGAGATTTCCGTGGACACCGTCACCTATGAGGTGAAGGTCGAGGACTTCGTGGCCGTGCAGGAAGTGGGCCGCGTGGTGAACCCTGTGCTCGCCGCAGGCCAGATCGAGGGCGGCGTGGCCCAGGGCATCGGCTGGGGGCTGTGGGAGGACACGGTCATGAAGAACGGCCGCATGGCCAACAACCAGATGACCAACTACATGATTCCCACCAGCGCCGACCTGCCCCGCCTGCGCGTCGTGTTCCTCGAGAACCCCCACCCGTCGGGCCCGGGCGGTGCCAAGGGCATCGGCGAGCTGCCCATGGATGGTCCCGCTCCCGCCCTGCTGAACGCCCTGGAGAACGCCCTGGGCCCCCTGCGGTTCGACGAGGCGCCCATGACGCCGGAACGGATCCTGGCACGCATCGAGGAGGTGGCCCGTGGCTAGCACCCTCTCCCTGACCCTGACGGTGAACGGCACCCCGCGCACCGTGAACGTGCATCCCTTGGCCCGCCTGCTGGACGTGCTCCGGGAGGACCTGCGCCTCACGGGCACCAAGGAGGGCTGTGGCGAAGGCGAGTGCGGCGCCTGCTCCATCCTGATGAACGGCCGTGTCGTGAACAGCTGCCTGATCCCCGCCGCCCAGGCCCAGGACGCGGTGATCGTCACCATCGAAGGCCTGGCGGACGGCGAGAAGCTCTCCTCCCTCCAGGACGCCTTCCTGACCCACAACGCCGCCCAGTGCGGGTTCTGCACCCCGGGCATGATCATCTCCGCCCAGGACCTCCTGAACCGCTGCCCCAACCCCGACGAAAGTCAGGTGCGCGAAGGACTCGCCGGGAACCTCTGCCGCTGCACGGGCTACGTGAAGATCCTGGATGCCGTGAAGGTGGCCGGGGGTGCGAAGTGAGAAGCTACCTTCCCGACTTCGACCTGACGACGCCCGGCTCCCTGGCCGAGACCCTGGACCTCCTGGCGAAGCAGCCCGGCGTGTTCCGCCCCTTCGCCGGCGGCACGGACCTCATGGTGGTGCTGAACGCGGGGAACCTGCCCGTCGGCCGCTTCCTGGACCTCTCCCGCTGCGCGGAGCTGCGGGGCATCCAGGAGACGGACACCGTCCTGTCCTTCGGCGCCCTCACCACCTTCACGGAGGTGCGGGAGTGCAAGGCCGTCCACCAGCACTTCCCCAACCTCGTGAAGAGCGCCCGGCTCACAGGGGCCCTGGCCATCCAGAACCGCGGCACCCTGGGCGGCAACATCGCCAACGCCAGCCCCGCCGCCGACACGCCCCCGAGCCTCCTGGCCTACGGCGCCGAGGTGGAGCTGATCAGCGTGCGCGGTACCCGCCGCGTGGCCTACGACGCCTTCCACAGGGGCTACAAACAGATGGACCTGGCACCGGATGAGCTGCTCTACCGGATCCATGTGCCCAAGCCCACGGGCCGCACGTTCCACTTCTACCGCAAGGTAGGGACGCGCCAGGCCCAGGCCATCTCCAAGATCTGCCTCGCCGCCTTCGCCCGCATCGCGGACGGCGCCGTGGCGGAACTCCGCGTGGGGCTCGGTTCCGTCGCCCCCGCGCCTGCCCGGGCCCGGAACGCCGAAGCGGTGATCCTGGGCAGGCCTCTGGGAGCCCTTCCCATCGCAGAGGCCCAGAAGGCCCTGCTGGTTGACATCAGTCCCATCGACGACATCCGCTCCAGCGCCCACTACCGCCAGGTCGTGACCCAGAACGTCCTGGGCCAGATGCTCATGGAGCTCGCCAAATCATGACGCCCTTCACCTACCGATGCACGGACTGCGGCCGCGAGTATTCCCGCGACCAGGTGCGCTACCTCTGCCCCGCGTGCGGGAAGGACTACCGTCCCGGCATCCCCCTCGTGGGCGTGCTGGAGGCGATCTTCGACTACGCGTCGATCCGTTCCTCCTTCAAGTGCGCCGCACCGGACTGGAACCTCTTCTGCGCCGTGGAATCCGAGTTCCATCCCCCCATGGCTGTGGGCAACACCCCCCTGGTCAAGGTGCAGCGGCTGGGCGAGAGCCTGGGCCTGCCCGCCCTCTGGGTGAAGAACGACGGCCTGAATCCCAGCGGCAGCCTCAAGGACCGCGCCTCCTTCCTCGTCGCCGCCGAAGCCCGGCGTCTGGGTGAGACGCGCGTGGTCGCCGCCTCCACAGGCAATGCTGCCTCGGCCCTCGCCGTGGTCTGCGCCTCCGCGGGCCTCGAAGCCCTGATCTTTGTGCCCGAGAAGGCTCCTAAAGGAAAACTGGTCCAGATGGTGGTGGCGGGCGCCACCGTGGTGCCCGTGAAGGGCACCTACGACGACGCCTTCCGTCTGAGCCTCGAATACACCGAGCAGCGCGGTGGCCTGAACCGCAACACCGCGTACCACCCGCTGACCCTTGAGGGCAAGAAGACCGCGGGTCTCGAGATCTGGGCCCAGCTGGGCTTCCAGGCCCCGGATGCCGTGGTGGTCTCCGTGGGCGACGGCGTGATCCTGGGCGGCGTCCACAAGGCCTTCGTGGACCTCCATCGGGCGGGCCTCATCGCCAAGCTGCCCCGCCTCATCGGCGTGCAGGCCGAGAAGTCCGATGCCATCCACCGCTATGTGCAGACGGGCAGCTACAGCGACGCGCCCGATCCCAGCACCAAGGCCGACTCCATCTCCGTGGTGTGCCCCAGCAACGCCCACGGCTGCCGCCGGGCCGTGCTGGATTCCAAGGGCCTCACGCTCACCGTCACCGATGACGAGATCCTGGACGCCCAGGGCCTTCTGGCGCGCAGCACGGGCATCTTCACGGAACCCGCCGGCGCCACCGCCATGGCGGGCCTGCTGAAGCTCCAGCAGGGAGCCGACCGTCTGCCTTCCGATGCCCGGGTGGTGATCCTCGCCACGGGCCACGGCCTGAAGGACATCGAGTCTCCCCTCACCCGCATCGCCATCCCCGCTGCGGTGGAGCCGCGAATGGAGGCGCTGAGCGTATGAAGACCCTCGTCCGAAACGGCCGCCTGGTCCTCGATTCGGGAATCGTGGAAGGGGACCTCCTCGTGGAGGGGGAGCGCATCGCCGCCATCGGGCAGGGTCTGTCGGCGGACGGTGCGAAGATCCTGGAGGCCTCGGGCTGCTATGTGCTGCCCGGCCTCATCGACTTCCACACTCACGTCGACGACCGCATCGGCCGCTTCTACCTGGCAGACGACTACGAGAGCGGCACCCGGGTGGCCATCCTCAACGGCATCACCACCCTCTGCACCTTCGTCACGCAAGGCCCCGACAACACCCTGAGGCAGGCCCTCCAGACGGCCCGGCGCAAGGCTGAAGGCCGCTGCCACACGGACGTGGCCTGGCACCTGACGCCCACTTCGTTCTCGGCTAGCGACTGGCAGGATCTGGAAGCCTTGGCCCAGAGCGGCTACCGGACCTTCAAGTTCTACACCACCTATCGCAACGCGGGCATCTACGCGGACGAGCAGCTGCTCGAAGAGGTCTTCAGGCGCCTGGGTCCCCTGGGCGTGCGCTTCCTCATCCACTGCGAGGACGACGCCCACATCGCAGGCCAGGACACGTCACTGCTCGATCTCGCCCGGGGTTCGACCCATGCGCGGCTGCGCCCAGAGGAAGCGGAAGTCCTCTCCATCGAAGCCGTCCTCGCCCTGACTGCCCGATGCGGCGTGCCGCTCCATGTCGTCCATGTCTCCACCAATGGCGGCGCCGAGAAAATCCAGCGGGCCCGGGCCACCCAGGATGTCACCTGCGAGACCTGCCCCCAGTATCTCTGGCTGGACGAGAGCTGGCTGGACAGACCCAACGGCCACCGCTGGATCTGCTCCCCGCCGCTGCGCAACCAGCGTGACCGCTTCCGGGAGCTCGCCCGGGCGGGGGCCTTCGACCTGATCGGAACGGACCACTGCCCCTTCGAGCGGAAGGACAAGGACGACTGGGATGGGAAGGATGTCCGCACCGTCGCCAACGGGCTTGTGGGCATCGGCGCCCTGCCCCACCTGGCCTGGAAGCTCTGGGAATACGATCCCGATGAGGCCGCACGGGAGCTGGCCCTGCGCCTCTCCAGAAATCCCGCCATTCGTCTCGGCTATGGAAACCGGAAGGGCAACCTGAAGCCGGGCTACGACGCAGACCTCGCCATCCTCGATCCACAGGGCCCCTACCGCCCCCTCCGGTCCTCCCTGGCCGATGTCTTCGAGACCTACCCGGATTTCAGCTCACCCCTCACGTTCCGTCATGTCCTCCTGCACGGCACCTGCCCCCTGGAGGACGGCCAGCTCACCGATCCCAACCACCCCACCGGCCGCCCACTGCAGGGTCTGGCCTGAACCTCGAAACCTGCTTCCATCCACCTCTTTCATGGAGACACCCATGCCCACGCCCGCCATCCGCGAACTCCTCGGCGCCTTCCAGGGTCTCAAGACCGACATGTACCACAAGGACTTCCTGCTCACGTGGGAACACCCCACCGAGGAGATCAAGGCCATTCTGACCCTGGCCGAAGCCCTCAAGCAGCTCCACCAAGGTGGCTACTCCTACCGCGCCTTCGATACGGGCCTGGCCATCTCCATCTTCCGCGATCAGTCCACCCGCACCCGCTTCAGCTACGCCTCCGCCGCCAGCGCCCTGGGCCTATCGCTATCCGAACTCGACGAGCAGAAGAGCCAGATCGCCCACGGCGAGACGGTGCGCGAGACGGCCAACATGATCAGCTTCATGGCGGAAGTGATCGGCATCCGCGACGACATGTTCCTCGGCGAAGGCAACAAGTACATGCGCGAAGTGGGCGACGCCATCACCGACGGCACCCAGCAGGGCGTGCTCCACCGCCGTCCCAGCATCGTCAACCTGCAGTGCGACATCGACCACCCCACCCAGTCCCTGGCCGACCTCGCCTGGCTGAAGAAGCACTTTGGCAGCCTGGAGAACCTCAAGGGCAAGAAGCTGGCCATGACCTGGGCCTACAGCCCCAGCTACGGCAAGCCCCTGTCCGTGCCCCAGGGCATCATCGGCCTCATGACCCGCTTCGGCATGGAAGTCTCCCTGGCCCACCCCGAGGGCTACGGTCTCATCCCCGATGTCATGGAGGTCGCCAAGAAGAACGCCGCCCAGAGCGGCGGCAAGTTCGAGGTGGTCAACAGCATGGAAGAGGCCTTCAAGGGCGCCCACATCGTCTACCCCAAGTCCTGGGCTCCCTACCACGTCATGCAGCGCCGCACGGAGCTGCTCCAGAAGTCCGACAAGGACGGCCTCAAGGTGCTGGAGAAGGAGTGCCTCGAGAACAACGCCAAGTTCAAGAACTGGGAATGCGACCGCGCCAAGATGGACCTGACGCACGAGAAGAAGGCCCTCTACATGCACTGCCTGCCCGCCGACATCACCGATGTCAGCTGCAAGGCCGGCGAAGTCAGCGCCGAGGTCTTCGAGCAGTACCGCATCCCCACTTACCACGAAGCCAGCTACAAGCCCTTCGTGATCAGCGCCCTCATGTTCCTCACCCGCCTCCAGAACCCCGGCGCCAAGCTCCAGCAGATCATCGAGCGGGCGAAAACGAACAGCATTTAACAATCTTGGCTTTTATCCCCTTTATCCCCTTCATCCCTGTTGACTCTTCTTTTTCTTTCTCGGCAATCAGCGAAAAGCGAAGGTAAAAGCAAAAGATGTTTGAACAGGGATGAAGGGGATGCAAGGGATGAAAGATGAAAAGCGAACGACACCACGGATCATGTGCGAGGAGATAAACCCATGACGCCAGATTTCAATGCCATCAAGAGGGCCGCCGAGGGCTACCAGGCGGACATGACCAAGTTCCTCCGCGACATGATCGCGATCCCCTCCGAGTCCTGCCAGGAAGAGGGCGTTGTCAAGCGCATCAAGGCGGAGATGGAGAAGCTGGGCTATGACAAGGTCGAGATCGACGGCCTCGGCAACGTCATCGGCTGGATGGGCACGGGCGACAAGATCATCGCCATCGACTCCCACATCGACACCGTGGGCGTGGGCAACCTCGCCAACTGGGAGAAGGACCCCTACCAGGGCTATGAGACCGACGAGGTCATCGGCGGCCGGGGCGGTTCCGACCAGGAGGGCGGCATGGCCTCCGCCACCTACGGCGCCAAGATCATGAAGGACCTGGGCCTCATCCCCGAGGGCTTCAAGATCATGGTCGTGGGCACCGTGCAGGAAGAGGACTGCGACGGCATGTGCTGGCAGTACATCTACAACGTCAGCAAGATCGTCCCCGAGTTCGTCATCTCCACGGAGCCCACCGACGGCGGCATCTACCGCGGCCACCGCGGCCGCATGGAGATCCGCGTGGACGTGAAGGGCGTGTCCTGCCATGGCTCCGCCCCCGAGCGCGGCGACAACGCCATCTACAAGATGGCGGACATCCTCCAGGACGTGCGCGCCCTGAACGAGAACGACGCCGCTGAGGGGACCGCGATCAAGGGCCTCGTCAAGATGCTTGATCCCAAGTACAACCCCGAGCACTTCGAGGACGCCCGCTTCCTGGGCCGCGGCACCTGCACCACGTCGCAGATCTTCTTCACTTCGCCGTCGCGCTGTGCCGTGGCGGACTCCTGCTCTGTCTCCATCGACCGCCGCATGACCGCGGGCGAGACCCACCTCTCCTGCCTGAAGGAGATCGAGGACCTGCCCGCCGTGAAGAAGTACGGCAAGGATGTCACCGTCTCCATGTATTGGTATGACAGCCCCTCGTGGACCGGCGAGGTCTACAAGACCGAGTGCTTCTTCCCCACCTGGATCAACAGCGAGAAGGCCGCCCACACCACGCCCTGTTAGGCCCCGAGCGCCTGTCGCCCAAGGACGAGGTCGCCAAGGCCAAGCGCGTGGGCCGTCCCCTCACCGACAAGTGGACCTTCAGCACCAACGGCGTCGCCATCCAGGGCCGCTACGGCATCCCCTGCGTCGGCTTCGGCCCCGGCGCCGAGTCCCAGGCCCACGCCCCCAACGAAGTGACCTGCCAGCCGGATCTCTGGAAGCAGGACCTCGTGAACTGCGCCGCCCTCTACGCCGCCGTCCCCGCGCTCTACAAGCCCGAGGACAAGGTGGCCGTGACCCAGTTCCGGCAGGAGCTGACGGGGAACGTGATCAAGTAAGGCATCCTCACCCGCCCAAATCCCCCGGGTTCACGCACTGTGATCCGGGGGATTTCCTTTGCTGAAGACCCGCTTCCACCCAATGTAGAGGAGGAAGACGGTCGCCGAAGCTAGGACGAACGCCATCAGCAACGCCAAGACCACACCGGCGAAGAGCTGCGATTCCACGGAGTCGGAGGCCACGATCCGTCTTCCGATGCCGCTGTTCAGGAACCCCGAGAACACATCACTCCGGTAGAGGAGCTTCCCGAACACATCCGTGAGAACGACCACGACCGCAAGAGCGCCCAGCATCAACCCGATCTTCCTGGTTCTCATGGCGGCTACCGGCAGAAGGGGCGAGCATTCGGAGGAGCAGACGCCAGCTTTTCATCGGGGAAGACATCGACGATCCCATAGTAGCGGGTGCCCGTCCCCGGGATCGTATAGTAGAGCGCGGAGTTCTTCAGCAGGTTGCGGAGTCGATAGAACTCGTTCCGGCTCGGCAGCGTGAGGCACCCCTGGCTGAGGTTGCGCGGCCCGGCAGGGTGAAGCCTGAAGTTCCCCCGCAGGACACCGTGGATGAAGGTGAAGTCGTCGACGGCTCCATCCTGGCAATAGAGGGCAAACCATTCGTTGTGATCCACCCCGGAGTACCGGGCGGTCACGGCATCCCGGAGGCGGCTGAGCCGCCCACCACTCTCCCGGTCGACGATGTAGTATCTCCCTGGAGGCAATGGCCCCGCTCCGGACTTCGCAACCGAGTAAGGGCTGTTCGCATGTTCCCCGTTGCCCGAGAATGCATCGATTTTCAGTCCCGCACCCTCGATGTAGCTCATCTTCTGGTTGTTTAGCCTGAACTTGAATGTTGGCAATGGCATTCACATCTCCTAATACACAGCGGCTCCCAAGGGAGTGCACCACAATCGACATCAAGAAAATATCGTCAATTATCATATCGTGTCGTCGTTATTATCAAGCCCTGATCCCAACTGTCCCTATCGTCACCATATGCAGATCCACCCACGCCTGAGTGGCTCTGAGCGGGGCAGAACTGGCCCTCCTGGACCGACGAGGTCTACAAGACCGAGTGCTTCTTCCCCACCTGGATCAACAGCGAGAAGGCC
>CAYZND010000014.1:0-4788 GCA_964479495.1 uncultured Mesoterricola sp. | reverse complement strand
CCGCCGTCCCCGCGCTCTACAAGCCCGAGGACAAGGTGGCCGTGACCCAGTTCCGCCAGGAGCTCACGGGGAACGTGATCAAGTAGGGCAACCTCATCCGCCCACCCCCCCCCGGATCACGCACTGTGTGGTCCGGGGGATTTCCTTTGCCGTCTCTCCTGATTCGGAGGCCATAGAGCAGATGGTGATGCCATTTCCTTCTTAGCGACCAATCTGCGACGCAGTTTCACTCCACCAAGGAATCGAAGTCCGCGATCTTCTTGTCCTTCGTCATCCAGAGGAAAAGGCCAAGATTCCTCTCACCGAAGCCGACCCGGTAGAAGCACATGCAGAGGCCGTCCTTCCTCTCTTCACGTCGATAGAGATCAATGCTGGTGAGCTTGCCAAGTGCTTGCAGGTCGGTCGCCATCTCCTTGAGCATGCCCGAAGTAATCTGCCTAGCCAGCTTCGGTGTGAACACCGCGAGATCCAGGTTCCCATTCGCGAGTTCATCCAGGCTGCGTTGCACCAGCCGGGTCATCTCCGGGTCTGGATCAGGGAGGGCTTCCATCCGCTTGTATACGCGGCTCTCGGGGAAGTCGGCGTAGCGGCGATACATTCCGGTCACCTTGCCACCCTCCCGCTCGAAGCGAAGGTAGGCGTCAGAATCCTCGAAGCGGAACTCCATCGGCGAAAGAGGAATCAAGGCGAACTTCGAGTGGCCAAGCCGCCTGCTGTGGAGCTTCCCACCTTCGAACGTGATCAAGCGGA
The DNA here is from genome assembly GCA_964479495.1 of uncultured Mesoterricola sp. Classification (GTDB taxonomy): domain Bacteria; phylum Acidobacteriota; class Holophagae; order Holophagales; family Holophagaceae; genus UBA1801. The sequence continues at coordinate 4,038 of CAYZND010000014.1, read as the reverse complement.
TCTGATTCTCCAGGCTGTAGAGCCCTGCAACGGATTGCAGTGCGGACGGCTCGATGGGGGCGGGCACGGGCTCAGGCAGAGCACGTCCAGCTGCCAGGGCCAGGAGGTATCGTGTGAAGTATTCGATTTCCGCCTTGGGCTCACGCGAGTTGGAGAGGATCACGGCCACGGCTCTCGCCGCCGGGTCAGCCTCCACACGGCACTGGAAGCCGTCGACCTCCCCCCCGTGTCCGACAAGCCGGTGTCCATGGGACGACCGGAACTCGAGGCCATAGCCGTAGGACTCCTCCCTCCCGCCCTTGAGCTTCACCGGGGTCATCATTTTCGCGAGACTCTCCGGCTTGACCACCTTTCCATCGTGCAGGGCCTGCGTCCAGAGAGCGAGATCCGAGGCCGTGGAGACCAGGCCCCCGGCCGCATACTTCTGAGTGACGGACCACGAGCGAGCCACCGACGTTCCCTGACGGTATCCGACAGGCAGGTCTGGATCAGGGTCCGTGTCAGAGTCGTAGTGGGTATGGTCGAGCCCAAGGGGATCCAGCAGACGCTTCTGCAGGAAATCGTCATAGGACTGGCCGGAAATCCTCTCGATGAGCATTCCCAGCAGGACATAACCCGTGTTCGAGTAGGCGTACTTGCTGCCTGGCTCGAACTGGAGCGGAAGGTCGCCGACGTATTCCTCCAGCATTTTCGCGGGCTTGAACCGCTTGTCCGGCTTCTCCCACAGAGCCTCCACATCCGTGTAGTTCGGCAATCCAGCCGTATGGGTGAGCAGCTGCTCCACCGTAATGGCCTTCCATGTCTCCGGGAGATCCTTCAGGTAGCGCGAGATGGGCAGGTTCACATCGACCTTCCCATCCTCCACCAGCTTCAATACCGCCGCCGCGGTGAACTGCTTGGTCACAGAGCCGATGCGGAAGGTCATCTCCGGCTTTATAGGTGCTTTCAGCGTCGCGTTGGCGAGGCCGTATCCCTTCCTGAAGACCACCTGGCCATCCTTCATCAAGAGGACCACCGCCCCGGGCTGATCTTCCGGGTACCACTTGCTCAGCTTCGCCTCCACCACGGCAAGCTGCTCCAGAGCGACGACGGGGGCCTGGGCTTGGGATGACTGGGAGCAGCCTAAGAAGACGGAAATCAAAGCAATGGAAAGCACGCTGCGCAACATGACTTCTCCTCGGCAGACTTGGAGTGGCTTCCGAGAAAGAGGCGAGCGCCCTTCTCGGCGGATGGCTCACGGACTGAGTGTTTCAAAGGCAGATTGAGTATCTTCCAAGGCAGGCAGCTTGGGAGCCCTTTGCGGCGAGCCGTCTTCCATGCCGGGCGAGCGGCCGGTAACCATAGGCCAGCAGGTATCCTTCCGCCGCAGAGTCCTGGAAAGGATGCTCATAACCGCATTTCCAACCGCGCATGCGTTGGACGGATTCTTGGGTGTGTGGGCCAATCCCTCCCCTTCAGCACCAGCCTCGTGGCCATCCAGGGCCGCGACCACAATCCCTGCGTCGGCTTCGACTCCAGCGTCGGGTCCCAGGCCCACGCTCTCCCAATAAATGACCTGTCAGCAGGACCTCAGGAAACAGGGCCTCGTGAACGGCGCAGCCATCCAGGGCCAGCACGGCATCCCTGGTGAGGCAACCCCGGACCGCATCACGTGATCCGGGGGTTTGCTCAAGGGAGACACGGAGCCGTGGGGATCGCCCTGCCACTCTGGAACGAGCGGCGTCCCCTTTCGGGTTCACCCCAGAAGGAGATGCCCATCTGATCAGTGTCCGCCCGGGAGCTGCGTTCCCGTCAGGAAGTAGTGCTCCAGGGAGCGATCCATGAAAGTCATGGCAGCCTGGAAGGCTTCCGGCGGGAACGCATCCAGGAATGCCTCTCCATCCGGGCCCAGCACCGTATAGTCCGCCGTGCAGGTGATCTCGGTGCCCCCCGAGGGTGATGGTCTCAGGGCGATCTCCAGGACGCGCACACGGGAGCCCGGAGTGATGCAGGTGAACTCCACGATCTTCTCGACGGGGTCGTGGCGGCTGATGGTCCAGATGGTCGTGGGTTCCCCCGGGCTGTCCGTCAGGAAGACCGCGCCCTTTTCGGCCAAACCGGAGGCGGAAAAGACCATCTGGAAGTCGAAGCCCTCAAGCCACGCCGCTTCGCGTACGGGACAGATCAGCGGAAAGACGTCATCGATGGGAACCGCGATGCTCTGCGTGTGCACACGACGTTCGCGGCGAGCCGGGATGTGATTCATATGCCCTCCTTCAGCCCGGAACCGTCCGGGAAAGGAAAGATGGGGTGTGAAGCCATAGACGGGTCAAGGGGTTCCATTCCGGAACGTTCCCCTGGTTACCCTTGACCCGATCATCGGTTCACAACCTAGTGTCTGTCTTCACAGGAGGAATGGATGAAGACCGTGGACGCCCTCCGTGCCCTCGCGTTCCTCCCGGCCTTCGGATCTTGCGCAGGCGAACCCGCCGAAGGCACGATGCCCAGGGTAATATCTCCCCTTCGACGCCGGGCCCTGATGCCTGCGTTCCATGACAAGAGGCCACCGATGCAAGGCCTTCCCTCCACCGAGCCTCTCCCATCCGATCCACGCCTGGAGCAGAGGCTCGTCGCACGCTACCTGGACATCCTGGAGGTTCCCCGCCGGCGCCCCGGCCTGGGGGCCCTCAGCGAGCTGGTCCGTGCGCACCTGCTGCGGATCCCCTTCGAGAACCTGTCCAAGATCTATTACGCGAAACGCCTCCAAGCGGCCACCCTCCCGGATCTCGACCGGTACCTGGAGGATGTCCATCGATTCCGCCTGGGCGGCACCTGCTACGCCAACAACTACTTCCTCCACCGGCTCCTGGTATCCCTGGGCTACGATGCCGCCCTGTGCGGCGCCGACATGGCCGAACCCGATGTGCACGTGGTGAACCTCGTGAAGGTGGAAGGACAGGACTTCCTGGTGGATGCGGGCTATGCCGCCCCCTTCCTGGAGCCGCTGCCCCTGGGCCTGGAACCCGGCCACACCGTGGCGAGTGGCGATGACCGATATGTGCTCGGCCCACGGGACGCCAAGGGTCGTTCCCGCCTCGAGCGCTTCCGGAAGGGGGTCCTGAAGCACGGGTACGATCTCAACCCGAAGCCGCGGCGCATCCACGAGTTCCAGTCCATCATTGCCGACTCCTACCGGCCCCAGGCCACCTTCATGAACGCGCTGCTCATGGCGCGCTTCTTCGATCATGGTTCCGTCCTGATCCACAACCTCGCCGTCGTGGAATCCCACGGCCTGACGTCCTGCACCCAGGTGCTGCCGGATCAAGCGGCGCTGGCCGAGGCCATCCATCGCCACTTCGCCATCCCCCGGGACTTCATCATGGAGACCCTGGCGGAGCTGGACCTCGGGCAGGATCCCTGGGGATAGATCGACCAGTTATTTGATTGAAGCCAAGGAGGTCAACGCATGGATTCCCCCATCCACGTGAGGGGGCTCACCGAGGCCGATATCCCGGAGGTGACCGGCTTCCCGCCCCAGGAATGGAACTTCGACTTCCTGGCACTGCTGCTTCAGCACCTGTCCAAGCCGTACTTCCTGCCACTGGTGGGGGAAGCGGGAAGAGAGATCGTCGCCGTGGGACATGGCATCCTGAACGGCGGAACGGGATGGCTTGGCAACATCATCGTTCCGGAACGCCACCGGCAGCGGGGCTACGGCGCCGCAATCACGGCGAACCTCGTGGAAGCGCTGAGAGGCAGGGGCTGCCGGAGGCTGCTGCTGATCGCCACCCCGATGGGGGAGCCGGTCTATGCCAGGCTGGGTTTCCGCCGCTCCGGCTCCTATCGTTTCTTCCCGGCTGTTCAGCTCGAACCGGCACCCATCGACGTCAACATCCGGGCCCTGGGAGGGGAGGATCACAAAGACGTGATCGCCCTGGATCGCCGGGCCACCGCGGAGGAACGATCGGAGCTCCTGGCTCCCTTCCTCCTGGACGGGTATGTCTACCGCCCGCACGGGACGGGGGCACTCCGGGGCTACTACCTGTCTCTTATACACAT
>CAYZND010000013.1:5854-21324 GCA_964479495.1 uncultured Mesoterricola sp. | reverse complement strand
GTCCTTGAGGGCGCCGATGGCGAGGGCCCGCTCCTCGATGGCGGCGGCCCAGGCCTTGGCCGCGTCGAGGCCCGTGCGCGCCCGCACGTCGGCCAGGAGTTCGGGATCGCTCAACAGCTCCACCTGAGCATCGAAGATGGCGGCCTCGGCGCCGAAGCCCCGGTTCGCCATGCGGCGGCTCAGTTCGCCCAGCTCCGTAACGGCCCGGCTCACCGCCGATTCCAGATCGGCGAGGCCGGCGCCCGCCAGGGCTTCCACGTCGATCCCCGCCGGCCGGAGCTGGAAGACAGGACCGATGGCGATGCCTGGCGCGGCGCCGATGCCGAAGGCGGAAACGACCGCCTCGGGCGCCGGAACGGCCAGGACCGGCTCGTGCGCTGCGCCCTCTTCCAGGTCACCCAGGCCGGCTCGAACCGCCTCCTCGATGGCCCTCAGGGCCCGTTCCTCGTCCTCGCCGTTCGTCTCCACGGTGATGCAGGTGCCCTTGGCCGCGCCGAGGGTCAGGATGGACACCATGCTCTTGGCGTTGGCCTTCTTCTGGTTGCAGCGCACGAGCACGTCGGCCTTGAACCGCTTGGCCAGGGCCACCAGGACCTTGGCGGGCCGGGCGTGGAGGCCCGTGGGATTGACGATGACGAGCTCGGCGGTCTTCATTCAGGCATCCGGATCCAGGGAGGCTCCCAGGAGCTTCACGATTACGTCGGGATCGGACGTGCCACTGAGTTCCGCGAGCTTGGCCTCGTCCTCCACCACCTCGGCGAGGTTGGCCAGGACGCCCACGTGCTCATCCGAGGAGGCCGCGATGCCGACCACGAGGAAGACCTTCTCCTCGCCGTCCCACTCGATGGGCTCGGCGAGCTGGAGCACGGAGAGTCCGGTCTTCAGGATATGGTCGCGGTTCTCGTAGATGCCATGGGGAATGGCGACGCCGTTCCCCAGGCTGGTGGACATGGACCGTTCCCGCGCCAGCATGCCATCCACGTAGGGGGGCAGCACGCAGCCGGACGTGACGAGCAGCTCGCCCGCCAGCCGGATGGCCTCGAGCTTGTCCGTGGCCCGCACCTTCAGGGCGACCCGGTCGGCAGAGAGGATGGACATGGGCGTGTTCCTAGGATCAGAGATTGGAGACGATGTCGGTCTTCTCAACCAGGGCCTTCACCAGCTGGTCGAAGACCGGGTCGTTCAGGAAGTGGTTGAAGACCACCACCAAGGCGTTGGGCGCCTTGGCGTGGGCCACCTGGGCGAGCCCCTTGTGGACGACCACCACCTGGGCGCCGGCGGGGATCTCGCGGGCTGGCGTGTGCACCACGGTCACGTCGGCCACGTTGGCGGCCTTGAGCTTCTTCTTGAGGGCGTTGACGCTCATCAGGCTGGAACCCATCCCCGCCTCGCAGGCAAAGATGATGGTCTTGACGCTGGTGGCTGGAATCGACGGGGACATGAGGGACCTCCGATGAGGAAAGATCGGCAGGTGCGGCTGGGGTGTTGATCACTGCAGGAGAGGTCGCCGCACCTGCCGATGGTCAAGCCGGAACGGGATGGCCCGCTACTCGGCAGCCTCTTCGCGCACGGGGTTGAGCTTCAGGATGAAGGAACCCACCAGGAAGGAGACCACGGCGCCGATAACCACGCCCGTGAGGACCTGGAAGTGCTGCCCGGGAGGGATCACGGCCAGGTAGGCGAAGATGGAGCCGGGGGAAGGGGTGGCCACGAGGCCGGCGTTGCTCACGACGAACCAGAAGTCGGCAGCCAGACCGCCGGAGATCACGGAGAGGATCATGATGGGGTGGGCCAGGACGTAGGGGAAATAGATCTCGTGGATGCCGCCCAGGAAGTGGATGATCATCGAGCCGGGCGCGGACTGCTTGAGCATGCCCTTGCTGGCGACGAAGAAGGCGACCAGCAGGCCGAGGCCGGGGCCGGGGTTGGTCTCCAGCAGGAAGTGGATGGCGTGGCCCGTCTCCTTGGCCGCAGCGACGCCCAGGGGCGCCAGCACGCCGTGGTTGAGGGCGTTGTTCAGGAAGAGGATCTTGGCGGGCTCGATGATGATGGCCGCCAGGGGCAGCAGGCGATTCTTCACCAGCATGTCGACGACGGCGGCGGCGGAAGACATGGCGCCGCTGACGACGGGCCCGATCGCAATGTTGGCCACCAGCGCGAGGGCCGTGATGAGGATGCCGGCGGAGAAGTTGTTGATGAGCATCTCGAAGCCGACGGGGATCTTGCCCTCCATCAGGTCATCCACCTTCTTCATGCACCAGCCGCCCAGGGGGCCCATGATCATGCCGCCCAGGAACATGGGGATGCTGGCACCCACCACGACGCCCATGGTGGCGGCCGCACCGACCACGCCGCCGCGGACGCCGTGGACCATCTTGCCGCCCGTGTAGCCGATGAGGATCGGCAGGAGGTTGACGATCATCGGGCCGACGAGCTTGGCGAAGGTCTCGTTCGGGATCCAGCCCGTGGGGATGAACAGGGCCGTGATCAGGCCCCAGGCGATGAACGCCCCGATGTTGGGGATGACCATGCCGGCCAGGAAGCCCCCGAGTTGCTGCACTTTTTCTCTCATCGCTCGCGTCTCCTTGGAGGATGTGGAAGTGGATGTGGAACCTGAATTGGGAAGGAAGCCGAATACGGTGATCAAAGGTAATCGATTACATTTTTTTGTGTCAAGCAAGTTTCTCCAACCTTTTCGATCAAGGGATAGGCCTTCATCTGTGCATGCTGCGCCTTGGATAAAACATGTAAACGTCTACACCGCATTCCACCTTCCTGTCTCCGAAAGGAACCCAGACTGGACCGGAAACACCGCGCATTTCTTTTGCAAACTTCTCGATCTCGGCGACCGTGAAGTTGATTTATGTATACGATTACACTTAGACAAGTAGCTGCTATCTGCTTTTCTAAAATCTGACAAGAAAGATGTTGACCTGTTATCGTGAACACAAAGCGAGGTAGCAGACACACCTGTTTGAGAGGTTCTCCCGTGGCACAGATCAAGGATGTTGCAAAGCGGGCCGGGGTCTCGGTCGCATCGGTGTCCCGAGTCCTGGCAGGGCTGCCGGTGGTGAGTGAGCCCACGCGCCAGCGGGTCCTGGAGGCCGTGAAGGAGCTGGGCTACAGACCGGATCTGGCCGCCCGCCGTCTGCGTTCAAGACGGTCCGACACCATCGGCCTCGTTGTCTCGGATATCCGTAACCCCTTCTTCACCGAGGTCAGCCGCGCGGTAGAGGACATCGCCTTTAGCCGGAAGATGCGGGTCATCCTCGCCAACACGGACGAAGACCCGGAGAAGGAGACCTCCTGCCTGGAGTTGATGCAGGACGAGAAGGTGGGCGGTGTCATCCTGTCGCCTTCCCTGAAGCTGCTCTCCCACTACAACCCTGCCGACTACGGCTTCCCCGTCGTGCTGGTGGATCGCTACGAGCGGGGCATCGAGGCCGACGCCGTGCTGCTGGACAATGTGGATGCCGCTTACCGGCTTACGGAACACCTGGTCGAGAAAGGTCACCGGGAGATCCTCTTCCTCTATGGCGCAGCCAGTGCCACGGGACGCCAGCGCCTTGAGGGCCATCGTTCCGCCATGGCCCGCCATCAGCTTGCGGTCCGCGCCGAAGGTGTCCAGCCCATGGCCGATGATGCCCGCGTGGCGGTCATGAACCTCCTGAAGGGCGGTGCCCACCCTCAGGCCATCGTGGCCAGCAGTGGCTTGATCCTGCTGGGGCTCATTGAGGCCCTGCGTGAACTCCAACTCCGAGTGCCCTCGGACTTGGCCGTGGCAGGCTTCGACAACCTGCCCTGGACACGGCTGGTGGAGCCAGGCATCACCGTGATTGCACAGCCCACCTACGAGATTGGACGGGAAGCCATCGAACTTCTGCTCCAGCGCATCGCCAATCCGTCCAGCGCCCGTCGTCAGCTGGTGCTCCGGGGCGAACTGGTGGAGCGGGGCTCCACGGCTCTGCGCACCAGCATCTGAGAAACCCGCAGCTCCGAAACGTCCGTTCATTCCCGTCATCCAAGACCGGGAAGCGACCTTGAGCGCGTCGGCATCATGCCGACGACTCAAGTCACCGTCGCACGCTTGCGGATGAGGACCGAGATGACCAAATCGATGCTATTCCTGAGGCTTGCGTTCCTTGCCCCGTGGGGCCTGGGAGCGCAAACCTTGCCACCGGTTGAGTCGGCTGCACTGCAGCACACCAACACTTCGCCGCGCCATGGGGAATGGGTGACCATCGCGGCTGGAGCGAGCGATAAGATGGACCTATGGGTGGTCTACCCCGAGCGGAAGGACAAGGCTCCCGTCGTGCTCGTCGTGCATGAGATCTTTGGACTGACGGACTGGGCCAGGGCCGTGGCGGACTCCCTCGCCGCCGAAGGCTTCATCGCCATCGCTCCGGACTTCCTCAGTGGCAAGGGCCCCGACGGGAAGGGCAGCCGGGGCCTGCCTGTGGACCAGGCCCGGGCGCTCAACAGCGCCCTCAAGCCCGACGAGGTCTTCCGCCGGCTGGATGCGGCCGCGCAGTACGGCCTCTCGCTCCCGGCCGCGAAGCCCGCCTATGGTGTCGTTGGCTTCTGCTGGGGCGGTGCCATCAGCTTTGGCTACGCCACCCATCAACCGGCCCTCAAGGCCTCGGTTGTCTACTATGGGACTTCTCCGACCAAGGAGTCCCTGGCCGCAGTCCAGGCTCCGGTACTGGGTCTCTATGGCGGCAACGATGCCCGTGTGAATGCCACCATCCCCGCAGCCGCCGAGGAGATGAAGCGCCTTGAGAAGCGCTATGAGACCGAGATCTACGAGGGTGCCGGCCACGGCTTCCTCCGGCAGCTCGAAGGCCAGGGCGGCGCCAATCTGAAGGCTGCCCAGTCCGCCTGGCCCAGGTCCCTGACTTTCCTGCGCCAGCTCCTGGAGACGGGCAAGACGTCGAAGGCCCTTCCCGGACCCGCTCCGATGCTGGGCTCCATGGAATGCGACCCCGGGGACTGCGCCCCTGCCCTCCCGCAGATTGCCATGCACCCTTGAGCCTCGTGGACCCAAGGTCGTCTACACTCTGTGGATGCGCCTGATATCTCCTAAACGGATTCATTTCGCATGGGCGATTGCCATCCTGGTGGATGCCCTCCAGATCGGACTGTTCCCCATCACAGGGACCCTGAGCACCTGGCTCGGAGCCCCCCTGGACCTGGTGGCCATGGGGATCCTCTGGGCGCTTGTGGGGTGGCACTGGGCCTTGGCCCCCTCCTTCGTCTTCGAGCTTCTCCCCATCGCCGAATTGGCGCCCACCTGGACGTTGGCCACCTGGATTGCCGTCCGCAAACGGAAGGCCCTGCCGGAACTGGCAGGGCCCATTGCAGCCGACATTGCTCGGCGCGGCCCCATGGGACCGTCCGTCTGAGGCACTACTTCGCAGCCGGATACATCAGGACTTCATCCTTGGCTCGGCCGGCGGCCGCCCAATCGCCGGGCAGCACCTTCCAGTTGCCCAGGGGTGCGGGCGCCAGCGGAGTCATGTTCCGCTTCTCGATGTACTGGGTGAGGTAGAAGCGCAGATCCTTCGTGGTGGCGGACGTCACGTGCTTCATGGCGATGAGGTCCGCGGCGGGGATCTTCGCGCCCTTCTCGAGCATGCCGCCGCCGCCCATGGCGCGGTAGGAATTCACGGCGACGCTGTAGGTCGTCTCGAGGCTGAAGGGCGTGCCATCGGCCCTGGACTTGACCACGACGCGCTCCCCGAAGGGCTTGCTCACATCCACGTCGTACACGATGCCGGCGGCGGAATCGTAGTTGTAGCTGGCCACCTTGGTGCGCGGCATGTTCGTGCGGGCATCCATGATGAGCGAGCCGTCCGGATTGGTGACGAAGGCGATCAGGTGATCCTCCTTGGTCTTCATCTCGTTGAACCAGCCACCGTACGAGACCTCCAGGAAATCCTTCACCTGCCGCCCCGTGAGGTTCATGGTGTACATCCAGTTCTCGTAGACATAGAGCGAGAACATGTCGCGCACGTAGATGGTGCCGTCCGCACTGGAGGGCAGCACGGCATTCGCGGAGAGCGGGGCGCAGAAGGAGATCTGCGCGGGCTTCAGACCGAAGGCTGGATCCTTGGTCAGCTCAAGCTGGAGGGTGTGGACCAGGTCCACGAAGGCGGAGTCGCCGAACATGGAGTCGCGGGAGTTGATGGACCCGGCCATCTTCCCGATGGGCTTGGAGACCCAGGTCTTGGCAGCCTGCATCTGGGACTCGAAGGCCTTCACGAACTCGGCATCCGGCTCCACCTTGGCCATGTCCGCCAGCTCGCCCTTGACGGTCTTCTGCAGGGTCTTGGTCGCGCGATCGTAGCGGATCGACAGGGTCACCACGGGGATCTTGCGGGCGTCGTTCAGGGCACCGAAGATGGGCACCACCTTGCCATTCGGATCCTTCACCTCCACGCGGCCCTTGGTGGCCGGATCATAGCCCAGGCCATCCCAGCCGGCATGGTCGTGGCCCACGAACACCGCATCAAAGCCCGGCACGTTCTGGGCCACCAGCTGGGCGGCATTCTCGTTGCTCGGCGTATCGATCTTCTGGCCACCCTGGGTGTAGTCCACGCCTGCGTGGAAGAGGCCCAGCAGGACATCGGGCTTCTCCTTGGCCTGGATGATGGGCACCCACTTCTTGGCGGACTCGACCATGTCCTCGACCCGGATGCCGCTGTAGAGAATCTTAGGGAAGTTCTTCACGAAGGCGGGCTCCGTCAGGCCCAGGATGGCGATCTTCGCACCGCCCTTCTTCACGATCGTGTAGGGCTTGAAGTAGGGCTGGCCGTCGGATTCCCGCACCAGGTTGGCGGTCACGAAACCGCCCTTCAGCTCCTTGGCCACCTTGTCGTAGACCTCGTGCCCGGTCTCCACATCGTGGTTGCCGACGCCCACGGCATCGTACTTGAGGTGGTTGAACATCTGGGAAAGCGGGCCCGGGGACTTGGTGTCCACGAAGTTGTAGTAGTAGATGACGGGCTGCCCCTGCAGGTTGTCGCCGCAGTCCAGGAGCAGCACCTCCTTGCCCTTCTCCGCCCGCAGCTGCTTCACCACGGTGGCCACGTTGGCCAGGCTCGGGCTTGGGCTTGTCGGTCTTGAAGTCGTAGGGGATGAAGGCACCGTGGAGATCCGACGTCTCCACGATGGTCAGCTCCAGGGGCTTGTCGGTGTAGCGCTTGAGGGACTGGCCGTGGGCGAAGGAGATCGCCAGGCAGGCGGCCGATGTTGTGAAGAGAAACCTTCCGGGGTTCATCGCGTGCTCCGTGTGGATGCGTGTCGGGATAGGCCACCGACTATGATGGGAAAGCGGTCTGGCTGTCCAGAGGGAACGCTCCGGAGGGAAGATGATTCACGACATGCGGCGCATCGACCGGGAAGTGGGTGAGTCCGAAGCGAAGACGATCATGGCCCGGGCCGACCATGGCTTCCTCGCCACCGTGAGCGAAGACGGCTGGCCGTACGCGGTGCCCGTGAACCACGTCCTGGATGGCGACCGCATCTATCTCCACTGCGCCCTCTCGGGGCACAAGCTCGACAACATCGCCCACGAAAGCCGTGTGGCCTATTCGGCCGTGGCCAGCTCTCGGATCGTCCCAGAGCAGGTGACGACCTACTATGAGAGTGCCATCGCCTTCGGACGGGCCCGCCTGGTGGACGAGCCCTCCGAGAAGCTCCGGGCCCTGGCATTGCTGGGTCAACGCTTCTGTGCGGAGTTCCCTGCCCAGGTGGAGGAGGAGATCCGCAAGGACGGGCCGAAGACCGTCGTGGTGAGCATCCAGATCGAGCGGATCACGGGGAAGGTCAACCGGCCCTCCTGAAACCTCTTTGTTCACGCCGAGGCCCACGCGTAAACTATTCTCCGGAGGTTCCCATGAAGTTGCTGCGCATCAGTCACCTTGGCATTGCGTCTCCGACCTTGCAGGAGGCCATGGACCGTCTGGACAAGATCTTCGGCATCCAGGCCGAGCACATCGAGGAAGTGGCCGATCAGAAGGTCCGTACCGCGTTCTATCCCATCGGCGAGAGCACCCTGGAATACCTGGAGAGCACGGATCCCGAGGGCCCCGTAGGCAAGTTCCTGGAAAAGAAAGGCCCTGGCATCCACCATCTGGCCTTCGAAGTGGACAACGTCGACGAGGCCGTGAAAGAGCTGCTGGCCAAGGGCGTCCGCATGATTGATAAGGAGCCCCGCAAGGGTGCCCATGGCAACCGCATCGCCTTCATCCACCCCGCAGAGACCGGCGGCGTGCTCGTGGAAATCTGCCAGCCCACGCACCACTGATTCACGCATCTGGAAGGGCTGGGCCGCGGGTGCTCAGCCCTTCACGTCCAGCCGGGCACCGACCCGGCGGATGACTTGGCCCGTGCGGGCATCGTAGATCCCGCTGAAGTCCTCCGATCCAGTCACCCCGGACGCCGTGCGTGTAGGTTCCAGGCCGGGAACAAGCGTCTGGTACGGATTGGAAGCCAGGGACTGCTCGCCGGTGAAGGCACTGGCAGCGGTCGTCGAGCCAACGCCGGAAACCCGAAGCGGAGCCTGTTCCTCGGGAAGGGGTCCCCGGTCCAAGCGCGCCGGATCCTGGGCCAGGGCTCCCGCATGGGACTGGAAGAGCGCGGAGCCGGCTGGTACGGAGCCAGGCCCCACCGGGCTTGCAGAAAGCTCCAGAACATCGGCCCCGAGATCCACCGCATCCAGGACGTTCCGGAAATCCTGCGCTCCCTTCTGGGTCCGTTCGGGGTCCCGACGCAGCACGGACAGGTCCCGCTCCGTCTGCAGGAGCGACGGAGAGAGCGTGTTGTCCGAGATCGTGGGAAGGATCACATTCCCTCCGTGGGTCACAGCCCAGGGTTCCCATCTCCAGATATGGGAAGGAACAGGTTCGTGACGTTCAACCAGGTTCTGTAGGCAGGAAAGCCTTGGGCATTCTACAGGAAGGCGGCTGAATCCCTTCCTGTGATCTGCACCACATCGAACCGAGGAGGGAGCGGCTCAGACAACCCTCGCGCTTTCAATTCATGAGCCCCATGTAAGCCGACCATAGGACCGGACCGAAGAACACGACCACCGGCGTGGCCAGGGCCAGGGCACAGCCGAAGGGCAGCATGGTCTGCCCACTGGCGCGCCGGAGGACCATGAGCGCTCCACCCACCAAGCTCCCTAGCAGGGCGCCTCCGAAGAGGATGCCCAGCATGGCACCCCACCCCCAGAAGGCACCGAGCCAGGCCAGCATCTTGAAGTCACCCATGCCCAGACCGTCGGTCTTGCGGATCCACTTGTAGATTTGGTTCAAAAAGGCGGGCACACCGTATCCCACCGCCGCGCCGATGAGGCTGGCTTTCCAGTCCGTGATGGGCCCCTGCAGGGTCCAGGAAGGGGCTGGCTGCAGGCCATTGGTGAACGTTTCCACGATGAGGTGATCGAACCCGGTGGTGGAGATCGTGGTCAGGTGCTCTGGCCACCGGAGCTGGGGCAAGGTGAACAGGATGCCGAGCACGATGAGGGGAAACTGAATCACGTCCGGAAGCATGAACTCCGTCAAGTCCGTGAAGAACAGCACGACGAGGGCATAGCCGCACAGGACACCCTTCAGCCAGATCAGGGTTCCGAAAGGGAGGATCCATACGGATCCGGCCAGGAGCGCACCCACCAGGAGCTCCACGAGGGGATACCGGAAGGGGATCCGCCATCCGCAGAAGGCGCACTTCCCCCCCAAGGCGATCCAGCTCAGCAGAGGGATGTTGTGGAACCAACGGATGGGCTTCTTGCAGGAAGGGCAATGACTGGGCTTGGTCACCACGTTGCGGTCCTGGTCCTCCTCCTGGGGCAGGCGATGGATGAGGACGTTGCCGAAGGAGCCCAGTACCAGCCCGAAGGGAGCCAGGAGGACCGACAGGAACCAGGTGGGCAGGTCGATGATGATCATGCCTTGAGGATACCGAAGTGAACCCGTCCCGCGTCCAAGGCACAATAGTCGAGAATCGCCCTTCCGGAGAACCGATGCGCTTGATCCCTTCACTTGCCCTGATGACCGTCGCCGCGGCCTCCCTGTTCAGCCAGACCGCCCCCAAGCCGCGGGTGAAGCTCACGACGTCCTACGGCCCGGTGGTGATCGAGCTGGAACCCGAGGCCGCCCCGAAGACGGTCGAGAACTTCCTGGCCTATGTAAAGGAGGGCTTCTTCGCGGGCACGATCTTCCACCGGGTGATTCCATCCTTCATGGTCCAAGGTGGCGGCTTCACCGAGGATCTGCAGGAGAAACCCACCCGAGCTCCCATCCCCAACGAAGCCGAGCTCAGCTCCAAGGCCGGGTTGCGAAATATGCGGGGAACCGTGGCCATGGCCCGCACGCCGGAGCCCCACAGCGCCACGGCCCAGTTCTTCATCAACACCGCCGACAACTCACGGCTCGACTATCAGGCCTCCACGGCGGAGGGCTATGGCTACTGCGTCTTCGGGCGCGTCGTGGAGGGCATGGAGACCGTGACCAAGATCGAGAATGTCATCACGGTGATGCGAAAGGGCTTGGCGAACGTGCCGGAATACGCAGTGCGCATCAAGGCCGCCGAGGTGCTGCCCGCGAACTGAAACCCATGCCCCAGCCCTCCCGCCGCCCCTGTCTTCGGCCCCTCCTGGTCTGGGCTGTCGCTGTCCCGTATCTGGCATTGGCGGTGACCACCGGCTTCCTGTTCGCACCTTTCCTGGGCCGGCGTCGGGCGTTCTGGCTCCTGGCCCCGGGCTGGATCCGGCAGATGGCGGTGCTCTTCGGCCTTGGCCGCCGCCTGGTCGGCTGGGAGAACCTGCCCGAGGACCTGCGTCTCTCCCGGCATCCCGCCATCTTCATCGCCAACCATGCGTCCTTCTTCGATCCCCCGCTGCTCATCTCCACCCTGCCGAGCCGACCGGTCTTCCTGGTCAAGAAGGAGCTGGCCTATGTCCCCTTCCTGGGCTGGGTCATCTGGCTTGCCGGATTCATCTTCGTGGACCGCCGCAAGGGCTCCCGGGCCGTGGCCAGCCTGAAGGCGGCGGCTCGCCAGATTCGCCAGGGTCAGAGCATTGCCGCCTTCCCGGAGGGCACCCGCACCCGCACCGGGGAGCTCCTGCCCTTCAAGCGGGGCGTCTTCGCCTTGGCGCTGGAAGCGGGTGTTCCGGTGGTGCCCATGGCCATCCAGGGGGGGCTCGAGGTGCTGCCCGCCGACGACTGGCGCGTGAAACCTACCAACTATGCGATCCGGGTCGGCCAACCCCTCCATCCCAAGGACTTCCCCGACGCTCAGGCGTTGATGCTCGAGGCCGAGAACGCGGTTCGGAGGCTGATGTGCGAGGCATGACAAAAAACCTTACTATCCCGTGAAATCTTTTCACTCTGCCACCCATATTCGCAGTTTGTGCGACACATGGATTGCAAAGAGTGTGGGATGATTGGACGTTTGCATTCCAGGAGAACGATATGGCTTCCTTTGATCTGATCGTGGTCGGAGCGGGACCGGGTGGCTATGTGGCCGCCATCCGGGGTGCCCAGCTGGGCTTGAATACGGCCGTCGTGGAAAAGGATCCCGCGGGCCTGGGCGGCACCTGCCTCCGCCGGGGCTGCATTCCCGCCAAGACCTGGCTGGAGACGGCCCACCGCTACGAGCAGATGGCGAGCCTGAAGGAATACGGCATCGCGGGCGTGGATACCACGAACATGAAGCCCGACCTGGCGACATTGGTGGCCCGAAAGAACAAGATCGTGCTCAAGAACGGCAAGGGCGTCGAGTTCCTCATGAAGAAGAACAAGGTCACCGTCCTGAAGGGCGTCGGCAAGCTCCTGGGCGGCGGGAAGGTGGAAGTCGAAGGAGAGGTCCACGAGGCCAAGAAGATCATCCTGGCCACGGGCAGCGTCCCCCGTGAGCTCCCGGGGCTGGAATCCGACGGCAAGCGGGTGCTCAACAGCGATCACCTGCTGGACATCCAGGACGTCCCCCAGCACCTCGTCATTCTGGGCGCGGGCGCCATCGGCGTGGAGTTCGCCAGTGTCTTCTCCCGCCTGGGCTCCAAGATCACGCTCGTGGAGATGATGGACACCCTGATCCCGCTGGAGGATGCGGACCTGGGGGTCGAGCTGGCCAAGATCTTCGCCCGCACCTACAAGATGGACTGCCGCGTGAAGACCAAGATCGCCTCCATCGAGCGGCAGGAGGACAAGGTCGTCTGCCACCTGGAGGGCGAGAAGCCCGGCATTGTGGAAGGTTCCCACCTGCTGGTGGCCGTGGGCCGCACGCCGCTCACTTCCGGTGTCGGCCTGGAGGCCACGAAGGCCGTTGTGGATCGCGGCTGCGTGGTCGTGGACGAATTCATGCAGACAGGCGAGCCGGACCTCTACGCCATCGGCGACATCGTGCGCACACCCTGGCTGGCTCACGTGGCCAGCGACGAGGGCATCGTGGCTGCCGAGCACGCGGCCAAGTCGCTGGGCAAGGATGTTCATCCCCACCCCGTGAACTACGACCGCATCCCCAGCTGCACCTACTGCGACCCCGAGGTGGGCTGTGTAGGCATGACGGAAGCCCAGGCCAAGGCCAAGGGCAAGGACGTCATCACCGGCGCCTTCCCCTTCATGCCCCTCGCCAAGGCGAACATCGTGGGCGAGCCCCACGGCTTCCTCAAGATCGTGGCGGACAAGCAATATGGAGAGATCCTGGGCATCCACATCATCGGTCCCAAGGCCACGGAGCTCATCGCCAGCAGCGTGGCGCTCCTGGGCGGCGAATACACCGTGGAGGAGCTGATCCACACCATGTATCCCCACCCCACGCTCAACGAGGCTTTCCCCGAGGCGGCCCGCGCCGTCTACGGGCGCGCCCTCAACATGTAGGGGGCGGGTATCCTTTAAGGGTCCTCAAGGAGATCCCATGATTCCGCTCGGCCGCATCGGCAAGGTGAAGCAGGGACCGCTGGTCGGCTGGTACATCCAGGCCCAGGAGATCGAGATGCCGAAAGGCATCCTGGTCTCCCGGGCCCGGAACGCCGTCATGGACCAGACCCTGGTGCTGGACGGCATCTTCCCCACTCCCGAGAAGCTGGAAGCCTTCTTCGAAACCAACGCGCCGGTCGTGGACTGGGAGCTGTAGCCGACCGGAATCAGAGCCCCATCTGCTGCTCGAGCAGGTTGGAGAAGGTCTCATCCAGGCTGTAGGGCTTCACCACCAGTTGGGAGACGCCGGAACGGTGCGCCGCGAGGACGAGGGCGCGGGAGACTTCGTGGGCCGCCACGATCACGGGGGGCATGTCATGGCCCTCCTCATGGAGCTGGGACACCATCTCGAAGCACTCCAGCACCGGAATTTCGGCGTCGACGAAGACCATGGCGACGTTCGGCTGCCGGATGAGCCCCGCGAGCTCCTCGCGGTTGCCGGCCACGAAGACCCTCCCGTAGCCGTCCTCCACAAGGAAATCCTTCAGGAGCTGCCCGTAGGCCGGTGCCGCCATCACCACAACCGCCCGGGTCCGCTTCTTCAAGCGCAGGAGGGCGGGGTTGCGCGCAGGCACCGGAACCACTTCCACCGCAGGGGCCTCGGGAACCGGAGCAGGAGCGACTTCGACAGGAGGAGCGGGTACGGGGCTGGGCGCTTCCTCCTTCACGACCGGTTTGGGAGGCTCGGGTTTGGGGAGGACCGGACGGGAGTTGCGGTCCGACTCGCTGGCGACCAGGGATTCCTCCTGGCTTGCAGCCTTCCGGCGCGCTTTGGGGGGGATGGACGTGGGGATGGCCCCGCTGCGGCTCGAAACCAGACCGCGGATGGCGGCAGCGAAATCCCCTCTGGGCTTTTCGAACTCCACGCCCATGGACAAGCCCCCTCCAGAGTCGTCCAGATAGGCGACCTTACCACTCAACTCCATGACACTGGGGCACTTCGGGATCTTGTTCAGCTTGAGGAGCATGAAGGGCTGCCCCTTGGGGAGGAGGGCCGTCCCCAGGGGGAGCCGCCGCTCGTCCTTGATGTTGATGGCCTTCTCCACACGGATCCGGCATCCGCTCTCGGAGATGCTCTCGATGATCCCGTTGACGCCCACGCCCTCAAACAGGTTCGTGAGGGCCGTCAGGTTGGCTCCTTCCTTGGGGTTGAGCCGGGCGCGAGGCTGCTTCCGTCGCTCCAGCAGCTCCAGCTCGTCGGGAATCTCGGCGGAGACGAGATTGGATCGGACTTCCGTCACCCGGGCGGTGCCGCCCAGCCGCAAGTTCTCCTGCATGAAGACGAACTCGAGCTTCGCTCCCTTCTCGAAGGTGCCGCCAGGGGCCTGGAAGGTCATGGAGCAGCTGTCCTCATCCACGGACTGGAGCGTGGCGGCCACGTCCACCTTCCGCTTGTCCTTCAGGAGGAAGGGGCTCCGGACCCGCTGGGCATCCTCAAGGTAGGCCAGCGCCAGCTCCGAGGGGCCGCCCTCCTTCTTGTCCTTGCTGAAACCGAATAGCGCCACGTCACACCGAACGAGATAGATCTTGCATCGACTGCCTGGGTGAGCATCTTGAATGTGTTCATCTTAGCAAGCTGGGGCTGGGTCAAAACCCTCAGAAAATCCGCTACCCTCGAACCATGACCGAACGCCGTACCCGCTGCTTCCTCCTTGCCCACCAGGGACCCCACGACCGTTCGGACCAGATCGAGGACCACCTGGCCGAGCTGGGGGAGCTCGCGAGGGCGTGCGGCATGGAGCCTGTCGGACGACAGCACCTCAAGCGCCCCATGGTGGATTCCCGGTGCTTCTATGGACGCGGGCAGGTGGAGGCGGTGGCCGAGGAGGCCCGGCGCCGGGAGGCGGAATACCTCATCTGCGACGATGAGCTCTCCGGCAGCCAGGTCCGCAACATCGAGAAGATCACCGGTCTGCACTGCATGGACCGGACGGGGCTCATCCTTGCGATCTTCGAGCAGCGGGCCAAGACCCGGGAAGCCAAGGCCCAGGTGGAGCTGGCCCGTTGCGAATACGAACTGCCCCGGCTGAAGGGCGCTTGGACGCACCTGGAACGGCAGGTAGGCGGGGTCGGTGTCCGCGGAGGCCCCGGCGAGACCCAGATCGAGGTGGACCGCCGCATGACCCGGACCCGCATCGCCCAGCTCAAGAAGGAACTCATCCACCTGGAGCGGGTCCGTGAGACCCAGCGGCAAGGTCGGCTCCCGGACCTCCCCCGGGTGGCGCTGGTGGGCTATACCAATGCCGGGAAGACGAGCCTGCTCAGGGCCCTCACCGGCGAAGGGGAGCCTGCGGACATGCTGTTCGCCACCCTGGACACCACCACGCGGCGCGCCTGGCTGGGCCAGGACGACGAGACCGGAGTCCCCCGCCAGGCGCTCATCTCCGATACCGTCGGCTTCATCCGAAAACTCCCCCACCAGCTGGTGGCAGCGTTCCGCTCCACCTTGGGGGAGGTCATATGGTGGAACAGGGAGCGACTGGGCATATT
>CAYZND010000013.1:2802-5844 GCA_964479495.1 uncultured Mesoterricola sp. | reverse complement strand
AATTCGAGGAACTGATCGAGATCGCCCCCCCTTGGGAGGTCCGCACGGCCGAGGCGCTGTTGGTGGTGGCGGACGCATCCAGCCCCGAGCTGGAGGACCACCTGAAGGTCGTGGGGGCGACCCTGCGGGAGATCGGCTGCGGGGAGCATCCCCGCCTGCTGGTCTTGAACCAGGTGGACCGTCTCACGCGACCCCAGCGCATCGACCTGAAGCGGATGCACCCCGAAGCCATCCAGACCTGTGCCCTCAGCCGCAGTGGCATGGATGAGATCCGCGAATGGCTGCTGGAGCTCATTCCGGGTCCACCTCGCCCCCGCGAGCTGGAAGCCTGGGAGATCGGCTAATCGAGCGGCTCTTCGTCTCGCTTCCGTGGCAGGAAGCCGACGGTCCCGGCCAAGCCCAACGCCAACAACATGCGCAGAGCCAGCAATTGCTGGGAGATCTTGTGGGCCCGACCGAAGGCGGCGCGGTCGGCATGTTCCTGGGGCAGGTTCTCAATGGGCCCGGAAATCCGAGACCGGATCGCCTCCATCTTGGGGTTCACAATCGCTGCGCTGGTGAAGCACATGAGCAGGGCCGCGAGTGCGGCGGCGTTCCAGAGCCGCAAGGGGCCGATGCCCGATCCGGCGTCCTGGATCTCGGAGAGCCAGCGGGAGCCGTAGCTCATCAGCAGCGGCAGCCCGAAGGCGCCCCAGGCGAGGAGGTCGATGCGCCTGAAGCTGAGGCCGATCACGCGCCCCGCCAGTTCGCGGCTGGGAAGCTCGTGGAAGGCCGCAGGTGCGGCGAGGAAGGCGATGCCCATGGCCATGCCTGCCCAGAGCAGGAGCAGCCCTACGGAAGCCGCATCCATCCAGCGAAGTGTCCGTTCACGCATGCCTGCACCTATCAAGGGGCCCGTTTCGATACATCATGTCCAGCTGCGGTGCGACCGGTGGTCGCGATCTGGATCGCGTCCCACCGGTCACGTCCGCTTCGCGGGTGTCACGCCAGGCTGGTGGCGGCGTGCTTCTCGCGTGTGTAGAACTCGAGGATGTCGCCTTCCTTGAGGTCGTCGAAGCCGTCGAGGGCGATGCCGCAGTCGAGGCCATTCTTCACCTCGTGGACATCTTCCTTGAAGCGCTTGAGGCTCTTCAGCGTGCCGTCCCAAAGGACGTCGCCGCCGCGCTTGACGCGAACCCGGTAGGGCTTCTGGACCTTGCCTTCGGTGACGAAGGAGCCGGCGATCATGGACTTGTTCACCTTGAAGAGCTGGCGGACCTCCGCCTGGCCCTGGATGGTCTCCTTCTCCACGGCGTCCAGCAGGCCGACCATGGCGGCGGTGATCTCCTCGGTGACCTTGTAGATGATCTCGTGGTAGCGCAGATCCACGCCCTCTTCCTGGGCCAGGTCCTCGGCTTCCCGCTCGGCTTTCGTCGAGAAGGCGATGATGCTGGCGCTGGAGGCTTCGGCCAGGAGGACGTCGTTCTTGTTCACCGTGCCGGCGGCGGCGTGGATGATGCGCACGCGGACCTTGTCGGTGCTGAGCTTCTCGAGGCTGCCCACCAGGGATTCCACGGAGCCGGAGGTATCCGCCTTGATGATGAGCGGCAGCTCCTTGATCTGGCCTTCCTTGAGGGTGGAGAAGAGGTTCTCGAGGGTGACGCGCTGCTTGAGCTGCGCGGCGGCCCGGGCTTTCTCCTGGCGGAAGCCCACGATGGTACGGCCCTTGGCCTCGTCCTCGACCACCTGGAAGTTGTCGCCGGAGACCGGCACCTCTTCGAAGCCCAGGATCTGCACGGCCATGGAGGGGGTGGCCTCCGTGATCTTCTGACCCCGGTCGTCGAACATGGCGCGGACACGACCCATGGTGGCACCGGCCACGAAGATCTCACCGGCCTTCAGCGTGCCCTGCTGGACCAGCACCGTGGCCACGGGACCACGGCCACGATCGACTCGGGCTTCCAGGATGCTGCCGGCGGCCGGACAGTCATAGACCGCCTTGAGGTCCTTGAGATCGGCCACCAGGAGAATCGTCTCGAGCAGCTCGTCCAGGCCTTGCTTGGTCTTGGCCGACACGGGCACCGCAGGGACTTCACCACCGTAGGCTTCGGTCTGCACGCTGTGCTGGAGCAGCATCTGCTGCACACGGTCGGGGTTGGCACCGCCCTTGTCGATCTTGTTGATGGCCACGATCATGGGCACATCGGCGGCCTTGGTGTGGTTGATGGCCTCGATGGTCTGGGGCATCACGCCATCGTCCGCAGCCACCACGAGGATGACGACGTCCGTCACCTTGGCGCCCCGGGCACGCATCTTGGTGAAGGCCTCGTGACCCGGCGTGTCGATGAAGACGATCTGCCGGTCGTTGCCCTCCGGGTCCTTGAGGTCCACATGGTGGGCGCCGATGGCCTGGGTGATGCCGCCGGCCTCGCCCGCGGCCACCTTGGTGTGGCGGATGGCGTCCAGCAGCGAAGTCTTGCCGTGATCCACGTGACCCATGATGGTGACCACGGGGGGACGGGAGAGCTTCTCGCCCTGGATCTCGCCGGCCTCCTCCTGGGCCATCTGGACGTCCTCCTCGAAGGAGACGATGTCGGCGAGATACCCGAACTCGCGGGCGATCTCCTTGGCCAGCTCGGTGTCGAGGGGTTGGTTGATGGTGGCGAAGATGCCGCGGTGCAGGAGCTTGGCCACCACGTCCTTGGCCGGGCGGTTGCACTTCTCTGCCAGTTCCTTGACGGTGACGCCCTCGGAGAGCATCACGATGCCGATCTCGTCCTGGATGTACTCCGTGGCAATCTGCTGGGCGCGGCTGCGGGGCTGGCGGAGCTTCAGTTCGAGAGCCTCGGCCTCGCGCTCGGCACGGGTGCGCTTGTCATCCTTCTTCTTGCCTGAGAAGTGTGCGCCGCGACCGGGCCCCTTCTGAGCGTTGGGATCGATGGGACCGGAGGTGGGCAGCGAGGGGCCACGGCCGCCCATGCCGGGCCGACCAGGACCGCCGGGACGCGGACCACCGGGGCCACCAGGGCGTTCAGCTTGGGCGCCATGGCGCCCAAGCTGAAC
>CAYZND010000013.1:0-2792 GCA_964479495.1 uncultured Mesoterricola sp. | reverse complement strand
GCGGACCGCCGGGGCCACCTGGGCGACCTCCAGGCCGGGGGCCGCCAGGACCGCCGGGACGACCACCGGGGCCGCCAGGGCGACCGCCAGGGCCACCGGGGCGCTGCGGGGCTCCCCCGGCAGGCCTCTGCTGGGGGAGCTGGATGTAGCGAGCAGGTTCCTGCGGCCGTGGGGCCGGCGTCGGGGTGTCCGACATCTTGATGCGCGTGAACCCCTGCTCGGGCTGCAGGGACGAGATGGAGGGTGGAATGTAGGGCCGACGGCCTCCCTGCTGAGGCTGCTGCTGGCCCTGGTCGTGGCGGACTTCGCCCTTGCCGGTGTTGGTCGCCATGGGGAGCGTCGTGCGCTCGGGCTGGGGCTGTCCGGAACGCTGGACGTTGGGCTGGGCCTGGCCGGGGCGCTGGACCACCGGGCGGGCACCGGCTTCGGGACGCCCCTTGGAGGCAGGAGCTTGCTGGGGAAGCTGGATATAGCGGGCGGGCTCCTGCGGCTTGGGCGTCGGAGCCGGCGTGGAAGACACTCGGAGACGGGAGAACTCATGACCCGCAGGCACCTTGGGCTCAACCTTGGCAGCCGGAGCGGATTCAACACCGGCCGGCGCCGCTTGCGCAGGGGCGTCAGGGGTCGGTGCAGGGGCCGGAGCCGCGGTACGGGGCATGGACTCGATCCGGGGCTCCGTCCGAGGTTCCACCCTGGACTCGGGACGCTTGTCTTCAGTGGCTGGAACCTGCGGGGCGGCTTCGGCTTCCGCGACCGGTTCTGGCCGCCGGACGAGCACGGGAGGCTGTGCCATGGGCGCAGGCGTGGTCACCGGAGGTGGCGTCGGGGCCTTGACGATCCGCACGGGAGCGTTCGGCTTGTGCAGGGCCAGTGGCGTGCCCTCCTCCATCCCCTTGGACTTGGCGTCGAACACCCGGCGGAGCTGGGAGATCTGATCGTCCGTGAGGTTCGAACTATGGCTCTTGCCCGGGATACCCATGCGCTTCTCGAGGGCGTCGATGACGTCGTGGTTGGTCACGCCAAGTTCTTTGGCAAATTGGTTGATGCGCAACATGAAGGGGCGTACCTCATCGGTTTGGGGATTCGGAAGAGCTTTCAGGATCTAGCCTACTCTCCGAAGCGCTCGTGCACAGCGTCGATCAGGCGGAAAGCGAGATCCTGATCCATGCCGGCCACACTAAGCAGCTGCTCGACGGTGACAGTGTACAGGGATTTCGCGTCGTAATAGCCGGCCTCGGCGAGTTTTTCGGCCATGGCTGCATCCAGGCCCTCGATGGCACCGAGTTCTTCCAGGAGCGAGGAGGCGGGGACTTCCTCTTCAGTGGCCTCGGAGGGAACCACCTCGGGCAGGGCCGCGCCCATGGCCACCTCGGCTTCGCGGCGCTTCTCGGCCTCACTGCGCACGTCGATGTTCCAGCCCGTGAGCTTGGCGGCCAGGCGGACGTTCTGGCCGCGCTTGCCGATGGCGATGGAGAGCTGCTCGTCGTCGACCACGACCTCCACCCGGCGGTGCTCCAGGTCTACCACGGTCACGCGCAGAGCCTTGGCCGGATTGAGGGCGTTGGCAATGAAGCGGCTGGCGTCCTCGTCGAAGCGCACGATGTCGATCTTCTCGTTCTTGAGTTCGCGGATGATGGCCTGCACACGGGAGCCCTTGAGGCCCACGCAGGCGCCCACGGGATCCACATCGGGATCGAGCGAATGCACGGCCACCTTGGCCCGGTCGCCCGCTTCGCGGACGCAGCTGCGGATGACCACCGTGCCGTCGTGGATCTCGGGCACCTCGCTGTCGAAGAGCTTGATGAGCAGCCGCGGATCCGTGCGGCTCACCTGCACCTGGGGGTCCTTGGCGGACTTGTCCACGGCGGAGATCACCACCTTGATGCGCTGGCCCTTGTCGAAGCGGTCGCCCCGGAGCGCCTCGCTGCGCTTGAGCATGGCCTCGACCCGGTCCACCTCGAGGATGATGGCGTTCTTCTCGAAGCGCTTGACCTCGGCCACCACCACTTCCCCGATGCGGCTGGCGAACTCGTTGTAGATGCGGTCGCGCTCGGCCTCGCGCACCTTCTGAACGAGCACCTGCTTGGCGGCCTGGGCGGCGATGCGGCCCAGCTGGGTGGTGTCCTGGGGCAGCCACAGGGTGTCGCCTTCGGCCGCTTCGGGGTTCAGGCCCTGGGCTTCCGCCAGGCTGATTTCCAGGTCCTCCTCCTCCACTTCCTGCACGACCTGCTTCAGGGCGTAGACGTGGAACTCGCCGGTCTCACGGTCCATCTGGGCCTGGAAGTTCCCGTAGAAGTCATAGGCCTGGAAGTATTTCTCCGCGGCCTTCACGAGGGATTCCTCCACCGCCTTGAACACTTCCTCTTCAGGAATGCCCTTCTCGGCGGCGATCATCTTCACACTGTCGAAAAACGTGGTTGCTACGAGAGCCATGGCTCCTCCTCAGTCGGTGCTTTTCTCTACACCGGCCGTCTTGTGGGCCGCGGCAGGTGCCACGAGCCGGGGTTTAGGGGTCTTTTCTTCGTCGAAGGGCGCCAGGCGCGCCTTCTGAATGGCTTCCAGGGGAACGGACTTCAGGACGCCGTCCTCTTCGAGGGTCACGGCCTCGGCCGTGGCCGAGCCGATCCAGCCCTTGAAGCGCTTCTGCCCATTGATCGGAATCCGGGTCTGGATCCGGCATAGCCGGCCTGCGAAGCGGTGGTAGTGCTCCGGCTTGGTCAGGGGCCGGTCCAGTCCTGGGCTGGAGATCTCCAGCCCCATGTCTTCCCGAAGGGAGGGGAACTCCACATCCA
>CAYZND010000012.1:0-21369 GCA_964479495.1 uncultured Mesoterricola sp. | reverse complement strand
AGGTCGCGATCCCCCGTGGAGAGCTGCTGAAGGTAGCCATGGGCCACGTGCTGATTGGTGAGGACCAGCCCTTCCTTGCCGACGAAGCAGCCGGTGCCTTCGTCCCCGAACTGGACGGTGGCCTTCCTGAGATGCTCCAGCCAGGCGGGATCCGGGACGAAGCCGTAGGCCGCCCTGAGCTGGTCCGTGGGGATGCGGTCGAAGGGCCACATGCCCTCCTCGGCCCGGGAGACCGTCAAGGCCAGGAGGGACAGGAGGACGCTGCGCAGGTATCGAGACACGTGGGATCCCCGTGGAAGACCGGGGATAGCGTAGCGTGCCGTCAGGGCTCGATGGACATCTCCGGGTGGTCCTTCGTCAGGAGCACGTAGCGGAGCGTGCCTCCACAGTAGGTCCGGATCAGCGCCATGACCTCCTCGCAGATGGAAGCGACCTCCTCCTTCGAAACCGGCGGCAGGCCGTCCACGTTGAACTCGATGGCGGTGGTCCCGGGCAGGGTGAGGGTGTGGTTGGACTGGCGCCAGCTCCAGCGGCGCGTCAGGACGATGTCTCCTTCCGTGAAGACGATCTCGCCGGGGACGGGGTGCTCCGTCTCCTCGGAGCCGAAGGCCACGAAGGTCTCCTGGCCCGTGGCGGGACGGAGGGAGAGATGGCCGTTAACGACATCGATGGCATGGCTTCCGACGGGGACCAGGTGCTTGAGGGACAGGGCATTGCCCAGGTCCACCAGGGCGTTGATGGCGGGCAGGGGCTGGCCCCGCAGGGCGCGGCGGGCCATGGCCTCAACCGAGCAGCGGAACTCGTTGGGCTTGATGCCCTGGGCCTTGAAGGCCTCCCGCCAGGATGCGATCCGCGGGTGCGCCGTGATCGCCTCCAGGTCCAGCCGGTCGCGGACCGAGGCCTCGGCCTCGCGGAGCAGCTCAGTGAGGGCGGGGGAGGAAGGACCATTGGTGAGCCCGTAGGCGATCACGACGCCCCGGACGTAGCCGGGGAAGCGGTCATGGATCTCCTTGGCGATGGCGTAGGTGCGGCCGGTCATGGGGGCTCCCGGAAGACTTCTTCGACGATAGGACGCTGGTGCCGGGATGAGCATCGGTATTATCAGAAGGCGATTGTTCGCAAAATAGAGACAATGCTGCTGGACCTGGAATCCCTCCGCTGCTTCGAGACCCTCGCGGTGCTGCTGAACTTCCGGGCGGCCTCGAGGCGGCTTGCGGTCTCGCCCGCCGCCCTCAGCGACCGGATCCGCCGGCTTGAGGAACAGCTCGGCGAGCCGCTCTTCCTCCGCTCCACGCGGAAGGTGAGCCTCACGGCCGCAGGGGAGCGGCTGGTGGCCCACGCCCGGGGGATGCTGGAGGCGAACGAGCGGGCCTTTGGTGTGGTGCGGGGACGGGTGGAGGCTCCGCGGGTCGAGCTGCTGGTGGGCACGCGCTATGACCTGGGCCTCTCCTGGCTGGTTCCGGCCCTCCAGGGACTGGAAATCAGAGCGCCCCAGCGGTCCCTGCACCTGCACTTCAGCGAAGGCTTCGATCTGCTCGACCGGGTCCGGCAAGGCTACCTGGACTGTGCGGTGACCAGTGCGCCCCTCGTAGGCGGCGCCCTGGACTACCTGGTGCTGCATCCGGAACGCTATGTGCTGGTGGGATCCAAGACCCTCCTGGGCGGACATGCCGTTCGAAGCCCCGAGGACGTGAGGGGTCTCACGCTGCTGGACCTCTCCCCGGACCTGCCGCTGTTCCGCTACTTCCTGGATTCGGTGGGCGGCAGCGTCCCCTGGCGGTTCCAGCGGACGGAATACCTGGGCACGATCGGCGCCGTGCGCCTCCGGATGCTGCAGGGAGCGGGCATCGGGGTGCTGCCTGGGTACTTCGTCGCCAGGGACCTCCGGGAGGCTGTCCTGAGGCGCATCCTGCCGCGGGTGACCCTCCGCATGGACCACTTCCGCCTCGTGTGGCGCCGGGATCATCCGAAGGTCCAGGACATCCAGAGGCTTGGGGCGGACCTGAAGCGGGTCCCGCTGCACTGACGCAGATGTGATCCAATCCGGTCCCCGGGGTGCAAGGATGCTGATGGCGCCGGGAGACACCCATGCAGTACCAGTTCCCGATCTTCGAGAACCTCTGCCCCTCCTGGGGGGAGATCACCCGTCTCGGCACGCGGAAGGCCGTTCCCAAGGGCACGGTCGTCATCGGCATGGATGCCACGGTGGATGGCGTCTACTACCTCAAGGAGGGGGTGGTGGAGATCATGCTCAACACCCAGAGCGGTCCGGAGAAGGTGCTGTACCGCGTCGGGAAAGGCTGTGTCTTCGGGGAGGTCTGCTGCTTCGCGCCGGGAGCCAACGAGGAGGCCACCGTGAAGGCCTGCACCGACTGCACCCTCTACTTCTTCACCCGGGAAACCATCGAAGGGGTGATCGCCCGGGAACATCCCCAGCTGCTCCTGGAGATGATCCGGATCCTGGGCCACATCGTGCGCATGTACGGCATCCTGCTCCACGACACCCTGAGCCTCGACTTCTTCGCCCGGGTGTGCCGCTTCCTGGTCTACCTGGTGCGCTTCAAGGGGCCGGACATGGCCGGGAGGCAGAAGCGGATCGTCGTGGAATCCGGGGTCACCCAGAGCGACATGGCCCGGCTGCTGGGCGTGCACCGGGTCACGGTGACCAAGGCGGTGAGGCGGCTGAAGGAAGAGGGCATCCTCGAGCGGTTCACGAAGCGCGAGCTGGCCATCGCCGACTTCCCCCGCCTCTACAAGCTCGGCGAAGGCGCCTGAGGACACTGCCGGGCAGGTGACTTTGGTTACATCTCTCAATTTGTAGCTCGGGCTACATTTTGATTCGCGCGCCCGTCGTACAACACTTCATCGCCCGAAGATCGATGTCCCTGGCGCATCCCGTCTTCGAACCTTGAGATGTCTGTCGCGCACGGTCTGCCTCTGATCCAAACCGGTAGGGGCGGCCTCCCGTTCTGTTCCTGAGAGGGGTTCCCATGCTCGGTTTGTCCGTTCTGCTGGCGTTGCTGCCGGTGATCGCCATCCTCATCCTGCTCGTGGTCCGCCGCATGCCCGCGGACATCTCGGGTCTCCTGGGTTGGGGAATGGCGCTGCTGATCGCGATCCTCTTCTTCAACACGCCCTTGAGCGTGGCCCTGAAGGCCAGCCTGGGCGGTGCGATCGCCTCCTGGCCCATCGCCCTGATGGTGGCGACCTCCATCTTCCAGGTGACGGTGATGGCCGAGACGGGCGCCCTGTCCCGGGTGGTGACCCTCATCAAGACCGTCTCCCCCAACGACAAGGTGGTGCAGGTGCTGATCATCAACTTCGGCTTCGGCACCCTCATCGCCGCCATGGGCGCCACGCCGGTCTCCATCCTCCCTCCCATCATGATGGCCCTGGGCTACACCTCCTTCGTCTCCATCGCCCTTCCGGCGCTGGGCTACGACGCCCTCTGCACCTATGCCCTGCTCGGCGTTCCTGTCGTGGTGTTCTCTGACCTGGTGGGTCTGCCGGTGTCCGAGGTGGGCATCTACTTCGCGCGCTTCATGCCGGTGATCAGCACCTGCATCGCCCTGGGCATGATGTGGATCGTGGGCCGCTGGAGCATGGTGCTGAAGGGGCTCTTCCCCGCGCTGCTGGCGGGCCTGACGGCGGGCTTCATCACCATCGGCATGAACTACCTGAAGCTGATCCCCCTCACCGGCATCGTGGCCGGCCTGGGCGTGATCCTCGTGATGATGGCCTACCTCAAGATCACCGGTAAGCCCCTCATCGACCGCAGCATCCTCAACGAGGACGACCTGATGCGGGAGCGCCGCATCAGCCTGGTGCGGGCCATCTCCCCTTGGCTGCTGCTGGTGGTGTTCTCCTTCCTCATCAACATGCCCCAGCTGCCCTTCTTCGAGCTGACCTTCAAGACCTGGTCCATGCCCATCGAGATCATTCCGGGGCGGCCCGAGAAGGTCCGGCTGCTCTGGCAGGCCTACTTCTGGATCCTTATCAGCACGCTCCTGGCGTTGCCCTTCCTGAAGGCCTCGAAGGAGCAGATGACGACTTCGGTGCAGAAGTGGGCCAAGCGCGCCCCACGGCCTGTACTGGCCGCGGCCGTCTTCTTCGCCCTGGCCTACGTGCTCAACCACTCCGGCAAGGGGCTGGACTGGAAGCTGATCTCGCCGGAATCCAACATGATCAACGTGATCGCCATCGCCAGCGCCAACTTCTTCCAGCAGGCGTACCCGGTCGTGGCGCCGTTCCTGGGGCTCCTCGGGGGCTTCATCAGCGGCAGCGAGGCCTCCTCCCTGGCCATGCTCACCAAGCTGCATCTGAGCACTTCCGAGCGCATCGGGGCCGTGGGCCTGGTGGTGGCCGCCGCCAGCGGCATCGGGGGCGGGCTGGCCAGCGTCATCAGCCCGGCCAAGCTCCAGAATGCCGCGGCCGCCATCGACCGCATCGGCGAAGAGAGCAAGGTGATCCCGGTCTGCTTCGTGATCTCCATCGTCATCACCACCATCTGCGCGCTGATGACGCTCATCTGGGCCTTCTGATTCCGCGAATTCGAACATAGGAGAATGACATGTCCAACCATGTGAAGCAGCTCTGCGAGGCCTCCGCCGGCCACCCGGAAGTCCTCCAGGGGAACATCGCCTTCGCCGTCGGCTGCGTGCGCGGCGGCATCCACTGCGCCGACGGCTATCCCGGCACCCCCAGCTCCGAGGTGATCGACAAGGGGCTCTCCGAAGTCCAGGACCTCATCAAGGTGGGCTGGTCCGTGAACGAGGCCGTGGCCGCAGCCGTGGGCGTGGGCCACAGCATCGCGGGCAGCGACTGCGTGGTGACCATGAAGATCCCGGGCCTCTTCCAGGCCGCCGATGTCTTCACCAGCGGCTCCGTCTGGAGCCATGAGCGCGGCGCCCTGGTGTACTACATCGCCAGCGACTTCACGCCCAGCTCCACCCAGCACATCATCGACCCGCGCTACCTCTTCAAGAGCTGCTTCGTGCCGGTCTTCGAGCCCCGGGACCACCAGGAGATGCACGAAGCTGCCGGGATCGCCGCCGAGATCTCCCGCACCTACCGGACCCAGGTGGTGGTGATGCCCAGCGGCACGCTGTGCCACAGCGAGGGTCTGGTGCGCATGATGCCCTCGCAGAAGCGCGATCCGTTGACCATGTCTGACGACCTGCGCGCCTTCAACGTGCTGCCGAACCTCACCCGCGGCTACTACGACAACATCATGGAAACCCGTCTGCCCGCCCTCGAGGAGATGGTGGAGAAGAGCCCCCTGAACCACTGGATCAAGGGCTCCGGCAAGAAGGGCGTGGTCACCTACGGGGTCTGCGACATGTACGTCCGCGAGGTGATGGGTGCCCAGAACCTGGACCTGGACGTGCTGTCCCTGGGGTTCTCCAATCCGCTGCCCATGAAGCTGATCAAGGACTTCCACGCCTCCATCAAGGGCGAGGTGATCGTCATCGAGGACGGCTACCGGTATGTGCAGGAAGCCATGGAGCAGGCGGGCCTGAAGGTGGGCGGCAAGGAGGCCCACAGCAAGATCACGGAGTGGACCCCCAGCCTCATCGCCGAGCGGATCGGGCTCCCGATGCCCACCCACGCTGCCACGGTGGCGCCCCTGAAGCGCCCGCCCGTCATCTGCCCCGGCTGCCCGTACCGCCTCTTCGCGGACGAGATCGCCACCCTCAAGAAGCGGAAGCACCTGGATGCCGCCTTCGGCGACATCGGCTGCAACTCGCTGCTCTACTTCATGAACGCCATGGACACCGGGCTGGCCATGGGCGCCAGCGAGGCCAAGCGCATCGGCTACGTGGTATCTCGCCCCGACAAGGCTGGCCGGTGCGTGAGCATCATCGGCGACAGCACCGAGTGCCACAGCGGTCTCGATGCCACCCGCAACGCCGTCTACCGCAACGTGCCCGGCGTGAAGGTGATCCTGGACAACGAGTGGACGGCCATGACGGGCGGCCAGCCTTCCCCCACCTCGCCCTCGAACCTGGCGGGCCAGGAGATGAAGTTCGACCTTCCGGCCTCCCTCAAGGCCCACGGCGCCAAGGTGGCGGTCGTCGGCGCCTACGACCGCAAGGCCATCAAGAGCACGCTGAAGTCGGCGCTGGCGGAAGCGGAGAAGGGCATCTACACCACCATCGTGATCCGCGACGGCGCCTGCCTGCGCCGCATCAAGCCCAGCACCCAGCGGGTGGCCGTGGATCCGGACGTCTGCAAGAAGTGCAACCTCTGCCTCGTCTGCCCGGGCATTGAGCTGAACGCCGACGGCATTCCGTTGAACACCAACCTCTGCAGCGGCTGCGGTGGCCATACCCCTTCCTGCTCTCAGATGTGCCCCACGGGCGTCCTGAAGCCCATCGACCTGAAGGACCTGAAGCAGGCTGCACCCCAGGTGCAGTTCCCGGCGCCGCCGCCCATTCCGGCTGCCTCCGGGAAGGTGGAAGGTCCGGCCCGGCTCTCCGTCGCCATCCGCGGCGTGGGCGGCCAGGGCAACCTCTTCTTCGGCAAGGTGCTCACCCAGGTGGCCCTGCTGGCAGGCTACGAGGAGAAGAACATCATCAAGGGCGAGACCCACGGCATGGCCCAGATGGGCGGTCCCGTGATCAGCACCTTCGGCTGCGGGGCCGTGAAGAGCCCCGTGCTGCTGCCAGGCACCGCGGACTGTCTCATCGTCATGGAGAAGAGCGAGGTGCTGCGGCCGGGCTTCCTGGAGATGCTGCGCCCCGGTGGCACGGTGGTCCTCGCCAACACGAAGATCATCCCCTTCGGCATGACCGAGAAGGACTACCCGGCTGACGAGAAGATCTACGAAGCCCTGAAGGCCTACAAGGTGATCGAGGTCGATGTGCTCGGCAAGGCCCTGGAGTTGGGCGACCCCACGGGTCGCGTGGCCAACGTGGTCATGATGGGCGTGCTCAGCACCCTGAAGCCCTTCGATGCGTTCCCCGAGTCCGTCTGGCTCAGCGCCCTGCAGAAGATCAATCCCAAGCCTGCCGTGTGGGCCTCCAACTATGCGGCGTTCAAGGCGGGAAGGCAGTAGTCAACGGTTGGTAGAATGAGGAAGGGCGCCGAGAGGCGCCCTTCCTCTATTCGCTGTTCTGGAGCTTCGACGCGAAGACCGTCAGGACTTCACAACCGTTTTCGGTGACGGCAACGGTGTGCTCGAATTGCGCGGAAAGCGCGCCATCGGCGGTGACGGCCGTCCATCCGTCGCCCAGGACCCGCGCTTGCCAGGTTCCCTCGTTGATCATGGGCTCGATCGTGAACGTCATTCCCTTTTCGAGGCGCATGCCACGACCTGGGCTTCCGTAGTGAGGAACCTGCGGGTCCTCGTGGAAGCCGCGACCGATGCCATGGCCGACGTAGTCGCGAACCACGGAAAAGGTGTTGCGCTCCGCGTGCTGCTGGATGGCGGCGCCGATATCGCCGAGACGCGCGCCGGGTTTTACTTCTGCGATGCCGAGTTGGAGGCATTCGCGCGCGGTTTCCACGAGAGCCCTGGCCGCTGGCGAGACCGTTCCAATGCAGAAGGTCGCTGAAACATCCCCATGCCAGCCGTCGAGAATGGTCGTGATATCGATGTTGATGATGTCGCCGTTCTTCAACATCTGTTTTCCAGGAATGCCGTGGCAGATCACGTCATTGACCGAGGTGCAGATGCTCTTGGGATACCCGTGGTAGTGGAGGGGGGCCGGGATGCCACCGTGCTGAAGGGTGAACTCGTGGGCGAAACGGTTGATCTCGTTGGTGGTCAGGCCTTCGTCGAGGATCTTGGCCGTCTCCTCAAGCGTGGCTGCGGCAAGGCGGCAGGCTCTCCGGAGACCTTCCAGTTCCCTCTCGGACTTGATTTTTACGCCGGTCATAACATCTGCCAAACATTCTCCATGCTTCCGATCCCCGGCCCTTTGCCCAGATTCCCTGATCTCTATCCCTTGAGCGCATCCACCAGGTTCTGCTGTACCCAGAGGTTACCGGCCACCACGTCGCCGGTGGCGAACCAGTCGTTGCCGCCCTTCCAGTCGGTCATCATGCCGCCGGCCTCGTGGACGAGGATGGCGCCGGCGGCCATGTCCCACTTCTTCAAGCCCATCTCGAAGAAGCCGTCGAAGGTGCCGCAGGCCACGTAGGCCAGGTCCAGGGCGGCGCTGCCGGCTCTCCGGAGGCCGCGGGCCCGGAAGAAGACCGCCGTGAGGGCGCGGTTGTAGGCATGGAAGCGCTCGCCCAGCTGGAAGGCGAAGCCCGTGGCCAGGAAGGCGCCATCGAGGCCGGCGTGCTGGGAGATGCTCATGGGCTGACCGTTCCAGGTGGCGCCCTCGCCGCGGGTGGCCACGAAGAGGTCCTCGCGGAGGGGGTCGTAGATGCAGCCCACCACGCCGCCTTCGGCGTCCCAGAGGGCCACGGAGACGCACCAGTGGGGGAAGCCGTGGACGAAGTTCAGGGTGCCGTCCAGGGGATCCACGATCCAGCACCGGGCGCTGTCGCCAGAGGCGCCGGTCTCCTCGCCCAGGAAGCTGTACTGGGGGAAGCGCCGGTCCAGCTCCGCTTTGATGGCCTCCTCGCTGGCCCGGTCCGCCTCGCTGACGAAGTCGTGCTTGGATTTTTCCGTGACAGTGGCCGGATCCAACTTCCGGAAATAGCTCATCAGGACCTGACCGCCCGCCCTGGCGGCGGCGATGCAGGCTTCTCGCTGGGATTCGTACATTTGGGAACTCCAGGTTGATTGTCACCGATATCTTCCCGGAAGGGCCACTCCGGGCGTGCGTAAACCTGACGGAAATAGTAAACTTTAGCCCTCGAGGTCTCGCCCATGCCCAAAGTCATCAACATCGAGCCCACGCCCAACCCGGATGCGCTCAAGTTCGTGGTGCAGAAGCCGATCCTGAAGACGGGCGTGCGCTCGTTCCGGGATTTCGGCGCCGCCGTCGGGGATCCCCTGGGGTCCGCCCTGTTCGCCCTGGGGCACGTGACTTCCGTCTTCTACATGGACCGGTTCGTGACGGTGAACAAGGACCACGAAGCGCAGTGGACGGACCTCATCGATCCCATCTGCGAGACTATCGAGGAATGCAAGGAGGTGGAGGAGGCCGAAGGCGCCCAACCCGGCCACCTCGAGGGGGATGGCACGGACGGCAAGCTCGCCCGCATCAACGAGCTGCTCGATACGCGCATCCGGCCCGGCCTGGCGGGGGACGGGGGCGGGCTCGAAGTGATCTCCTTCGATGGGACCACGCTGGAGATCTGCTACCACGGAGCCTGCGGATCCTGTCCCAGCGCCATGGGAGGCACCCTGCAGTTCATCGAGCGCCTCCTGCAGGAGGAGGTGGATCCGAGGATCCGGGTGATCAGCTTCTGATTTCGCGAAATAATGCTCTGGCAATCTATCCGCAGAGACCCATTCATCTAGTAGCCGTCATTGTTCCACGAACCCCAAGGGCTTACCCATGAGCAAGGTCCACAAGACTGATCGCCGGAACCGGGCCGTTGATGAGCCAGTGCCCGAGGATCACCTCACGGCCCTGGGGGACTTCGTGGAGCGGGCCTTCCCGGACCCGGCGCAGCTCTTCGACCATGGCCTGAACATGCTGGTGCAGCGCCTGGGCATGGACCGCGCGGTGATGATCCGGGTGACCAAGCTGGGCTACGAGGCCTTCTGGTGGGCCACCGCCGAGGGCGTGCAGCCGGACGATGCCATCCATGATCCCACCCTGAACTTCTGCCCCAAGGTGCTGCAGCATCCGGCCCGGACCCTCGTCATCAAGGACGCCCTCACGGACAGGGAGCTCCAGGGGCACTCCGCCTTCCGCAAGCTCGGCGTGCGAGCGTACATCGGCGTTCCTCTCCGGCAGTCCAGCAAGTTCATCGGCGTGCTGTCCGTCCAGAGCGCTCGGCCCAAGACCTTCACCCGTGCGGAGATTGCCGTGGTCAACGCCATGGCGAACCTCTTCAGCAAGACCCTGGAGATTGAGAACCTCAAGCACGAGCTGCACATGACGCGGGAGGCCCTGGACCTGACGTCGGCCGTGGTGGAGGACAGCGCCCTGGAGACGAGCCAGACGCGCCTGCCCAACCGCCACTACCTGGAGATCTGGCTCAAGGCCAACCTCTACCTGGCCCGGCGCCGGGCGGAGCCCATGTCCATGGTCCGCTGGTCCCTGCCCCTGAAGCCCGAGACCCGCCGACAGCTCCGGGAGGTCGCCGACGCCCTGCGCGGGGAGGATCTCCTCGTGGACCTCGGCCGCGAGGAGTTCCTGCTGCTCCTGCCCCGCACGGGCATCCTGGGCGCCGAAATCTTGTTGGAACGAATCCGCACCAAGATTGGTCCAATTCCCATGGGAGCCACCCTGTGGCACCCCTTGCACAAGACCGACCGCGACGACCTCGCGCTTCAGCAAGCCAGCCAGCGGGCCATTGAAGCCCTTGCACGCAGCCGGAGACGAGGCTCGGAGGAAAAAGGGGACCTGATTTGGGAGCTGCTGGAGATGCGATCCGAGGACATGGTGGAGAACACGACACCGTGGTGAGGCGCTCCCGGCATGGCCGTGGACTGGACGGAGGTGGGTGTTGACGCCGCAAACGACGCTTGGAGCGGGCATGGAGCCGGTGCACGGATCGGGCATGGATGAGCTGAAGCGCTGGTACGGCCTGATGCACATGGGGCGGACCCTGGACGACAAGGCCCCGAACTACCTCAAGCAGGCCATCGGCTGGTCCTACCATGCCCCCTGTGCCGGCCACGACGGGATCCAGCTGGCCCTCGGCTTGAGCTTCCGGGCCGGCAAGGACTTCCTGTTCCCCTACTACCGGGACCTGCTGACCTGCCTGGCGGCGGGGATCACGCCCCTGGAGATCATCCTCAATGGCATCTCCCGGAAGGACGACGTCGCCAGCGGCGGACGGCACATGTCCAACCACTTCGCCAAGCCGGAGATCGGCATCCAGAACGTCTCCAGCTGCACGGGGAACCATGCCTTGCATGCCGCTGGACTCGGCCGGGCCATCAAGACCTATGGCAGCGACGCCATCGTGTTCAGCAGCCAGGGCGAGAGCAGCGTCAGCGAGGGCTATGTCTACGAGGCGCTCAACGGTGCATCCCGGGAGAAGCTGCCCGTGGTGTTCGTCTTCCAGGACAACGGGTACGGCATCAGCGTGCCCAAGTGCGACCAGACGGCCAACGAGCGTGTCTGCGACAACTTCACGGGCCTGCCGAACCTGAAGATCGTCACCTGCGACGGCAAGGATCCCCTGGATTCCCTGCGTGCCTTGCAGCAGGCCGTGGCCTTCGTGAAGTCGGGCGAGGGGGCGGCCATCGTCCATGCGGACTGCGTGCGCATCGGCAGCCATTCCAACTCGGACCGCCACGAGCTCTACCGTGACGAGGCGGAGCTGGCCGCGGCCCGGGCTGCGGATCCGCTGCCCCGGTTCCGGACCTACTGCCTGGACCACGGCATCCCGGAAGCGGAGCTGCTCGAGATCGAAGCCCGGAACCTGGAGGCCTACAACGAGGCTTCCGATGCGGCTCTCACCGCGCCCCAGCCCGATCCGGCGAGCATCCACGACTTCGTGGTGCCGGAGCCCTGGAGGGGATCGGGTTCCCCCGAGGGGACTCACTCCGAGCGTGGCCCGGCGCTCACGATGCTGCAGGCCATCAACCAGACCTTGAAGCAGGAGTTCCGCCTCAACCCGGACACCTACATCTGGGGGCAGGATGTGGCCCACAAGGACAAGGGCGGCATCTTCAACATCACCAAGGGCATGCAGCAGGAGTTCGGGAAGGCCCGCGTGTTCAACGGGCCCATCGCCGAGGACTTCATCCTGGGCACGGCCGAGGGATTCTCCCGCTTCTCGGACAAGATCCGGGTGGTGGTGGAAGGCGCCGAGTTCGCGGACTACTTCTGGCCTGCGGCGGAGCAGCTCGTCGAGCTCTCCCACGACTACTGGCGGAGCAACGGCCAGTTCTGCCCCAACGTGACGGTCCGGCTGGCCTCCGGGGGCTACATCGGTGGCGGCCTCTACCACAGCCAGAACATCGAAGCCTGGCTCACCAGCCTCCCGGGCATCCGCGTGGTGGTGCCCTCTTTCGCGGACGACGCGGCCGGGCTCCTGCGCACGGCGATCCGGAGCCGCGGAGTCACGCTCTACCTGGAGCCCAAGTTCCTCTACAACTCAGCCCTGACCAAGACACCCGTACCGGAGGCGTATGCCGTTCCCTTCGGGAAGGCCCGCGTGCGGCGCGAGGGCAGGCATCTCTCGATCCTGGCCTATGGGACACCGGTCCACTTCGCGCTGGAAGCCGCGGACAAGCTCGGCAAGGAAGGGGTCGAGGCCGAGGTGGTGGATCTCCGGAGCCTTTCCCCCCTGGATACCGAGACGATCTTCGCCTCCGTGCGGAAGACCCATCGCGTGCTCATCGCCCACGAGGACAAGGTCTTCGGCGGCTTCGGCGGCGAAGTGGCCGCGCAGATCTCCACGGGGTGCTTCGCCTGGCTGGATGCGCCCGTGGAGCGCGTGGGCTCCGAGTTCACGCCCGTGGGTTTCAACCGCATCCTGGAGCGGGCGATCCTGCCCAATGCCGAGAAGGTGCTGGCGGCGGCGCGGAAGGTGCTGGCGTTCTAGGTTTGCTGCGACGGCTTCACGAACCGCCCCACGAGCTCCTCCAGCTGGGCCAGCCGGTAGGGCTTGGGCAGGAAGCCCGCCAGGCCCTCGCTCTGGAACTGCTGGATGGCGTCGTGCTCGCTGTAGCCGCTGGAGAGGATCACCCGGGCGGATGGATCCAGCGCCAGGATGGCCTGGAGCGCCGCCTTGCCATCCATGCGCGGCATGGTGAGGTCCATGATCACCAGGGCGATGGTGGTGCGGTGCTGCTTGAAGACATCCACGGCTTCCAGTCCGTCCTCGGCGGATAGGACGGTGTAGCCGGATAGCTGCAGCATCTCCGTGGCCGCTTCCCGCAGCACAGGCTCGTCGTCCACGAAGAGGATCGAGCCGACCGCCGCGGGCGCTCCTTCGGCGTTGGCGGCCGGTGCGGGATAGGCGCTGGGTACGACGGGGAAGAACAGCTTGAAGCGGGTTCCGACGCCCACGGTGCTGCTGATGCTGAACCCGGCCCGGTGGGCCCGCAGGATGCCCTGGGCCACGGCCAGGGACAGTCCCCGCCCCGCGAACTTGGTGGAGAAGAAGGGATCGAAGATGCGCGGCAGGTTCTCGGGCGGGATGCCTTCCCCGGTGTCGGCCACCTCGATGGTCGCGTGGGGCCCGGGCATGAGCTGCTGGCCTGCGAAGGCCTGGCGCAGCAGATCCCCGTCCAGGTCCAGCAGCCCGATGGTGATGTCGATGATGCCCTCGTGTTCACCCAGGACTTCCGAAGCATTCGCGACCAGGTACTGGATCACCTGCTGGATCTGCAGGGGGTCCCCTTCCACCTTCGGCAGGGACTCCGAGAAACGGAAGCTGAGGGTCGCCTGCTTGGTGAGCTCCAGGGCCAGCTGGGGTTTCAGCTCCTCCAGCAGGCGGTTCAGGTCGATCTGTCCCATGGCGAAGCGGCCCTTGCCCGAGAAGGCCAGCATCTTCTGGGAGAGCTCCGAGGCGCGGAGAATCTCCCCGCGGATGCGCTCCAGGTGGGTAACCAGGGGAGATTCCGGAGGCGTGAGGTTCCGGGAGAGGTCCAGATGGCCCAGGACGCCGCAGAACAGGTTGTTGAAGTCGTGGGCGATCCCACCGGCCAGGGAGCCCAGGCTCTCCTGCTTGCGGGCGTAGCTCAGGGCCTCCTCGGCCCGGCGGCGGTCCGTGATGTCGTGGAGGTAGGCCGCGAAGCGGCGCTCGCCCGCCGCCGTGAAGAACTTGGCCGTGATCTCCGCGGGAAAGGATGTCCCGTTCTTGCGCTTGCCTTCGAGCTCGAGTCCCTGGTCGCCGGTGCTGAGGTCCTCGGTGATGATGCGCCGGATGACCTCCGCGTGCTTGTACGGGAAGAGATCGTGGAGGGAGAGCTGGAGCAGCTCCTCCCGGGGGTAGAGGAAGATGCGGCTGGCCGAGGGATTGCAGTCCAGGATGCGTTCGCTGGCGTTTCCGATGAGGATGGCCGAGGACGTGAGGCCGATGACCAGGCGCTGCTGCTCCTCGCTTTCACGACGGACCCGCGCTTCCTCGATGGCCTGGGCCCGCGCGGCACGATACTTCTCGCCGCGCTCGTGCTGGTCGCTGACATCGCTGACGGTGATGAGGACGAGAGGACCCTCTTCGCTGAGAGGGAGGCGGTTCAGGGCCGTCTGCTGGATCCGAGGCCGCCCTCCGGAACGCTGGCAGGGAAAGAACTGCGGGTTGAGGGCCGAGGAGAAGAGCGTGGGCGCACCGGTCTCAAGCACCCCCAGGATCCGGTCGCGGAAGCGGGGCTGGGCCAGTTCGGGAAAGGTCTCGAAGAGGTTCAGTCCCATGAGCTCCCGGGCCGGGCGGTGGGTCCAGGCCTCCAAGGTCTGGTTCCAGAAGCGGATGACGCCCGCAGGACCGATGACACAGCATCCATTCGGGACGAAGTCCAGGATCTGGAAGGGACTCGACGCCTCGGGGAGGGACATCTCAGTCATCACCCCCGTAGTTGTGTTCGATGAACTGCTGCAGGCTTTCGAGGGAGGGCAGGTCGAACAGCAGGATCAGGTGACCCTTGATCTGCTGTCCCTGGATGGCGATGAGGACCATGGCCAGCATGAGGTCGCGGTTCTGGAAGGAGTGCTCGAGCTCGCCCGTGGAGCACTTCTGGTACTCGGGCAGCTGGAAGTTGATCTCCATGCCTGTGATGTTCCCGATGGTGCCCATGACCCCGTTGATCAGGATGTTGCCCACCTCCGTGAGGGCCGCCTCCATCTCCAGGTCCAGCTCCTCGCTGCTGAGCAGGCCATCCGTCAGCAGGCCGACCAGCTTCCGGGCGCTGGAGACAGGGAACAGGATGGAGGCCGTGCCGCCCACCTTCCCGACAAAGGGCTGCTGCACGATGGAGACCATGCTCTCCTCCGTGAGCTCCTCCTCCAGACCCAGCTGGAAGCTCAGCTCCTGGAAGGAGATGGTGACGACCTTCGGCACCGACAGGTCGATCTTCTCCTTGACCATGGTGCTCAGGGAGGCCGCGGCCCGCCCCACGCCGATGTTCACCAGTTCAGACAAGGCATCGTCGAACTCCTCGCGGGTGATCATGGCCGGTTCTCCGCGCCGAGGGCCTGAAGGGCACCCGCCAGGTCCTGGAGGGTGCAGGGCTTGTTGATGAACGCCTTCGCTCCCAGGCTCATGACCTGCTCCCGGGTCGACTTCTGGATGTCTGCGGAGGCGACGATGACGGGCACCTGGATCTGGTGCTTCTGGACCATGGTCAGGAAGGCGATGCCATCCATGACGGGCATCAGGAGGTCGCAGACGACGACTGCCGGCCCCTCGGTGCAGAGCTTCATGTAGCCTTCCTGGCCGTTGACGGCTTCAATGACCTCGTGCCCGAGCTCGCCGAGCATCCGGGCCATCTGGCCGCGCTGGAAACGGGCGTCGTCAATGATGAGGATCTTCACGGGAACTCCTGGCGTTAGGGGCGATCAGCGTCCTCGCCGACCGTCGGTACCAGGTATCGGCGAGGACGGCCAGGAACTTGGAAACGCGCATGCCCGGCTCCCGCCGCACCCGGAATCTGCCTCTCGACCCATAGGAACAGGAGCCATTAGATATGCATTGCATTTCCGTGGAGGGTTCCAGATAGTTAGGGGCAACCCTGGATCGACGATGACGGACATCCTGCTGATCGAAGACGACCCCCTGCTGGGCGCCATGGTCCGCGAAATGCTGGAGACCAAAGGCCACAGCATCACGTGGCTGCGGAGCGGCATCCCCGTGCGCCGGATCCTGGCGGAGGGAACCCGGCCCCAGCTCATCGTGACCGACATCGTGATGCCCGACATGGACGGGCTGGAGACCATCCAGTACATCCGCGAGACCTGCCCGGACATCCCCTTGGTGGCCATGAGCGCCGAGGCAGGGTCGGGGTACCTGGCCCTGGCCAGT
This sequence comes from uncultured Mesoterricola sp., assembly GCA_964479495.1. Lineage (GTDB taxonomy): Bacteria > Acidobacteriota > Holophagae > Holophagales > Holophagaceae > UBA1801. The sequence goes on along the minus strand of CAYZND010000012.1, from coordinate 5,322 downwards.
CGCATGGGGGCGATGGCGGTGCTCGAGAAGCCCTTCACCCAGGCGGTGCTCCTCGAGACCGTCTCCACGCTCCTGAAAGGCCGGGAGGGGATTCCCTCCTAGGGGCGGCGGAGGGCGCGTTCCAGCTCGTCGGCGACCTGGTCCGCGGTCAGGTTTTCGAAGACGCGTCGGGGAAAGTGCAGGGCGAGCTGCCCATCCCTGAAGACGGCGATGTTCGGGGATGAGGGGGCCGTGTCCCCGAAACGCTGGCGCGCGCGCTCCACCGCATCCTTCTCCATGCCCGCAAAGACCGTCACCCGGTGGTCGACCTGCAGCTCCCGTTCGGTCATGGCCTTGACGACCCCCGGCCGCAGGCTGCCAGCGGCGCAGCCGCAGACGGAGTTGAGCACCAGGAGCGTGGTGCCCGGACGGTCCAGAGCGGCATCCACCTCCGCGGGAGTCAGGAGCTGGGTGAAACCGGCCCCTTCCAGCTCGGCCCGCATGGGAGCAACGACAGCTTCGGGGTAGTTGGGCATGGGGTCCTCCTTCGGTGGACACGTCCTTGGAATCCAGCCGACTCGGGGGCGTTCCCTTCGGGCTGGCGGTTTCCACCGTCCATCGAGGTCCCGCAGCCAGGTCCTGGGCCCTATGCCATGATGATCCTCGTGCCTGGAGCCTGTTCGATGAAAGACTTTTTCAAATTCCTGATCGCCTCGCTGCTGGCGCTGGCCATCTTCTGCGGCACCGGCCTGTTCTTCACGATCGGTCTCCTGGCCACGCTCGGACCCACGGTTCCCGCCGTGCCCAAGAAGGCGGTGCTGGTCTTCGACCTGAACACCAACATTCCGGATGCCGCCCACGATCCCGCCCCCGGCGAGGCGGTGCAGCGGGCCCTGCGGGGCCGGGTGGAAGACGGTTCTCCCCTCCCTCTGCTCATCCGCGCCCTGGACAAGGCGGCTGCGGATCCGGACATCTCCGCCCTGTTCCTGACGGGGAACCTCCGGGCGGAGGGATACGGCTCGGGCTACGGAGCCCTCGTGGAGCTGAAGCGGGCCCTGCAGCGGTTCAAGGAATCGAGCGGAAAGCCCGTGATCGCCTACAACCAGGCCTGGACCAAGCGGGAATACTACCTGTGCTCCGGGGTGGGCACGCTGTATGGCAACCCCTTCGGCCAGGTGGAGCTCACGGGGCCCGCTGCCGAGATGATGTTCATGGGGGGGGCGTTCAGGAAGTACGGCATCGAGTTCCAGGTGACCCGGGTGGGCAAGTACAAGAGCGCCGTGGAACCCTTCGTGCTCGAGAAGATGAGCGACGAGAACCGGGCCCAGCTGCAGAAACTGCTGGATGACCTCTGGGGCGAATGGAAGGCCAGTGTGGCGGAAGACCGGGGGAAGCAGCCCGAGGATCTTCAGCGGATCGCCGACGAGAAGGGCGTCCTGACCGCCGCCGAGGCGGAGAAGGATGGGCTCCTGGACAAGCTCGCCCACTACGACGAGGTGCTGGACGAGCTGAAGCGCCTGTCCGGCAAGTCCGAGACGGACACGGACTTCCCGCAGATCGACCTCCTGGACTACGCGAAGATTCCCGCTTCTGAATCCGGGAAGAACCGCATCGCGGTAGTCTATGCCGAAGGCGAGATCGTGGATGGGGATGGCAATAGCGGGCAGGTCGGCGGCAGCAGCCTGAGCTTGAGGCTGCGGGAGCTTCGCCTGGACCCGTCCGTGAAGGCCGTGGTGCTCCGGGTGAACAGTCCCGGCGGCAGCGCCACCGCGTCGGACGTGATCCAGCGCGAAATGATCATGACCCGGAAGGCGAAGCCGGTGGTCGTTTCGATGGGCACCGTGGCGGCCTCCGGGGGCTACTGGATCAGCACCTACAGTGACCGCATCTTCGCCCAGCCGGAGACCATCACCGGCTCCATCGGCGTCTTCGGACTCCTGCCCAACGTGAAGAAGCTGGCCAACGACCACGGCGTGACCTTCGACGGGGTCCAGACCGCCAAGCTGGGCATGCCCACGCCGAGCCGGCCCAGCACACCCGAGGAGCTGGCCCGCATCCAGATTGTCGTCGACGACATCTACGACCAGTTCCTGAGGAAGGTGTCCGAGGGGCGAAACCTGCCCAAGGAGACCGTCCAGGAGATCGCCCAGGGACGGGTCTGGTCCGGGCGCGAAGCCTTCAAGCTGGGCCTCGTGGACGAGATGGGGGGGCTCGAGGAGGCCGTGAAGCATGCCGCCAAGCTGGCCAAGGTCGAGGATGACTACCGGGTTGATGCTCCCCAGCCCGCCCGGACCCCCATGGAGCGGCTCATGCAGGTCCTGGAAGGGAGGGGCGGACGGAAGGTGGTCCGGTCCGGGCTCGGGGACCGGATCCAGGGGGCCCTGGAGCGCCAGGTCCAGTTCCTCAACAGCCTCAATGACCCCCAAGCGGTCTACGCGCGGCTGCCGCTGGATCCCGTCATCCGCTGAGGGCGGGGGGGTCAGTCCAACCTGTCGAGGTCCAGTAGCCCTTCGGGCGGATCCAGGTCGATCCGCCTGCCCGGCAGGTCAAGGGTGAACCAGGCCTTGATGTAGGGGATCTCCCTCACGCCGGTCCGCCGGGGGCGGAGGTCTCGCATGAGGACCATGTCGTACCCCATGGGGGTGGGATCCAGGCGCACCACCTCGCCGACCTTCACACCGGCGATGAACACGTCGCAGCCTACCCAGTCGTGGCGGAACGATTCGCCCTCGTCGAGGCAAGCCTGGTCCTCGGGCATCCAGAGGGCCCAGCCCTTGAAGGGCTCCGCGGCCGTCCGGTCCGGCAGCTCCTGGAACGCCACACAGGGCCGGTCCTGGTGCCAGCGGAAATGGCGCACCGAGATGGTCCGGGCTTCCGGAGGTAGCGGGTCCGCGTCTTCAAGGTCCAGGCCCGGCGGGGCCAGGATCAGGCCCGTGAGCTGGGCGAGCTTCTCCGGCTCGTCCATGATCTCGTGCAGCAGGAATTCGCCCTTGAGCCCCTGGATCTTCGCCAGATGGCCGAGGAGCAGCATCAGTGCGTCTCCTGCCGTTCGGCAGAGTGGCCCGCACGGGGGCTGTCTTCCTCGAACAGCTCAAGGTTCAGCAGGAGGCCGGACTTGTCTCCGGCCGCCTTCAGGAGGGTCCGCAGGGAGGAGATCATGCGGCCGCTCTTGCCAATGATGCGGCCCCGGTCCCGGGCGTCCGCATGGATCAGGATCTCGCGCTTCTTCCCTTCGCCCTTGACCTCGATCTTCAGGTCCTCGGGGTGATCCAGCACCGGCGTCAGGACATCCTTGAGGAAGGCTTCGACGTTCACGGGGACTCCGATGCGAACAGAGGACAACACAAAAAGCCGGACAGAGGTCCGGCTTCGGGTCTAGCCATCAGTACTAGATGATCGCGTTCTTCTTGAAGAGGTCCAGCACGGTCTTGGAGGGCTGGGCACCCTTCTGGATCCAGGCCTTGGCCTTGTCCGCATCGATGCGGACGGTCTCGCCGGTCTTCGCGATGGGGTTCACGAAACCAAGGATCTCAAGGGCCTGGCCGGTGGGAATGCGGTCATTCTCGGAGACGACGATGTGGTAGAAGGGCCGCTTCTTGGCGCCGTTCCGGGCAAGGCGAATGGAAAGCATCAGGAACTCCTAGAGCAGGTCAGTTTAGCGCGATCCGGCCCGCTTCCCAAGCGGAAAAACTGCCGGACAGGCATGGCTACTTCTTGGCTTCGATCTTGGTGGCCAGCTGCTTGTAGGTGACGGTCACCTTCTGGCCGGCCTTGACGACCTCCTTGCCCTGGGTGGCGGCGTCGGTGTAGAAGCGCCATTCCTCCTTGCCCAGGTCGAGGGTGAAGGTGTCCGCGCCCACTTCCTTCACGACACCGGTCTTCTGGTAGGTGGCGGCGGCGGCGGCCCAGCCGATGACGGTGCCCACCAGGGTGGCGCCGAGGATCGCAAGGAGGGTGTTCTTCTTCATGGGGTCTCCAATGGAATGAGGATGGTTCCTCGTGGGGGGAAGGTCCTAGAACGGCAGGGATCCACCCGGGAAGCCGGGCATGCCCGGGATGCCGCCGCCCTTTCCGGCCATGGCCTGCATGCGCTTCATGAAGCGGGGGTCGTTCATCTGGGACATCATCTTCTTCATCTCGAGGTACTGCTTGAGCAGGCGGTTGATCTCGTGCACGGGGCGGCCGCAGCCCGCGGCGATGCGGCGCTTGCGCTTGCCGTCCAGGAGCAGGTGGTTCTTCCGCTCGGCGGGGGTCATGGAGGTGAGGATCGCCTCCAGATGCTTCATGCGCTTGTCGGTGGCGACGGTCTCCAGCTGCTGCTTGAGCTGCCCCATGCCGGGGATCATGCCCATGATCTTCTGCATGCTGCCCAGCTTCTGGACCTGCCGCATCTGGCTCAGCATGTCCTCGAGGGTGAACTGGTTCTTCATGAGGCGCTTGGCCACGGCCTCGGCCTCGCCCTCGTCGATCTTCTCCTTGGCCTGCTCGATGAGGGTGAGCACGTCGCCCATGCCCAGGATGCGCTGGGCCATGCGGTCCGGGTGGAAGCGCTCGAAGTCGTCCAGCTTCTCGCCGCTGCCTGCGAACTTGATGGGCTGCCCGGTCACATGCTTGATGCTGAAGGCCGCGCCGCCCCGGGTGTCGCCGTCCGTCTTGGTGAGCACGACGCCGGTGATGCCGAGCTTCTCGTGGAAGGCGCCGGCGGAACGGACGGCGTCCTGGCCGGTCATGGCGTCGGCCACGAAGAGGAGCTCCGTGGGGCCGGTGGCCGCCTTGATGCGGGCCAGCTCGTCCATCAGCGCCTCGTCCAGGTGCAGGCGGCCGGCGGTGTCCAGGATCACCACATCCCAGCCCTTCAGTCGGGCCTCTTCCACCGCGGAGCGGCAGATGGCGACGGGGTCCTTGGAGTCCGTGCGGAAGCTGGGGACGCCGGCGTCCTTGGCGACCACCTGCAGCTGCTTGATGGCCGCCGGGCGGTAGACGTCGGCGGGCACCAGGATGGGCGAGTTGCCGTTCTTCTTGAGGAAGCGGGCCAGCTTGCCGCAGGTGGTGGTCTTGCCCGCGCCCTGGAGGCCCACCATCATCACCACGGTCGGGGGCTTGGAGCTGAAGTCCAGGGGCTTCTCGGGAGCTGTGCCGCCCATGATGGCGGTGAGCTCCTGGTAGACGATGTCGATGAAGGCCTGGGTGGGGTTGAGGCCGTTGAGCACCTCGGAGCCGAGCGCCTTCTCCTTCACCTTGGCCAGGAAGACCTTGGTGACCTGGATGTGGACATCGGCCTCCAGCAGGGCCATGCGCACCTCGCGCAGGGCCTCCTCGATGTTCTTCTCGGTGAGCTTGGCC
>CAYZND010000011.1:20805-21808 GCA_964479495.1 uncultured Mesoterricola sp. | reverse complement strand
CTGTCAGCCAGGGGAAGAGGGCGAAGTCCTGGAACACCATGGCCACCGCCGGATTCAGGCCCCGCAGCTTCTGACGGTGGGCCCGCACCTCGCCCTTGGTGGGCGGCGTCAGGCCCGCCAGCAGGCGCAGCAGCGTGCTCTTGCCGGAGCCGTTGGGGCCGAGGATCGCCACGACCTCGTCGTGGTGGATCTGGAGGTTGATGTCCTCGAGCACCCGCACATGCTTCCCGCGGGAGCCCGTGAAGGTCTTCTGGACGCCTTTCAGCTCGCAGATGGGAGGGGCAGACATGACGATCTCCTAGCGGCTGACGTTGTAGCGGGTCTCCGCCAGCTTGATCAAGGGGAGCCAGACGAGACGGTTGAAGAGGACCACGAGGCCGGCCATGAGCAGAGCTGCCGCGGCGAGCAGGGGGATGTTGTTCTGGTCCGCGGACTGGGTGACGATGGCTCCCAGGCCGAAGGTGGTCAGGTTGGTGCCCTGGGCCTTCACGAACTCGCAGATGATGCTGGCGTTCCAGGCTCCGCCCGTGGCCGTCACCCAGCCCACCAGGAGCTGGGGGAAGATGGCAGGCAGGTAGAGCTTCCACAGGGTTCGCCACAGGCCCATGTCATAGGCCACGGCGGTCTCCCGCAGGCTGGCGGGAATGGCCTGGGCGCCGGCGATGATGTTGAAGAGCAGGTACCACTGGGTGCTGATGGCCATGAGCAGGATGGCGCTGCCGTTCAGGCTCATGCCCCGGTGCAGGAGCCAAAGCGTCAGGGACAGGAAGAACAGGCTGGCCGGGAAGCTGGCGACGATCTGTACGACGGATTGCAGGCGGCGGCTCCATACCGGCGAGAGGCCGATCCAGAGCCCCACGGGCACCGTCCAGCAGGTGGCCAGGGTCGTGGAGAGCAGCACGCGGCCAAGGCTCACGCCGCCCGCTCCCAGGAGCATCAGCCAGTCGTGGCGGTCCACCTGCACCAGGATGTCCACGAGCTTGAAGGCGACCAGCGCGAGCAG
>CAYZND010000011.1:19278-20795 GCA_964479495.1 uncultured Mesoterricola sp. | reverse complement strand
AGCAGCGAGAGGGCGACCACGAGGACGGCCGTGCCCGACCAGCGCTCCAGGTGCTTGTTGGAGACATGGGTCGAGACGGCCGGTTCCTTGGGAAGAGCATGCTTGGGGCGCAGTCGGGTCAGCAGGAGACGGAACCGCACCGCCAGTTCCGAGCGTCGCAGGATCCGCAGCAGCCAGCTCCGGGGTGCTTCCACCGTGACCGACTCATCGATGAGGAAGCGCTGGGACCACGCCACGATGGGCTTCCAGAGGACCTGATCGAGGGTGATGACAATGAGCAGCATGGCGAGAATGGCGTAGAACTGCGCCAGGGTATCGCCCTGCTCGGTGGCGGTGGACATGTAGGCGCCGAGGCCCGGCAGGCGGAAGTCCTTGTCCTTCCCCAGCGTGAAGGCCTCGCTGGCCATGAGGAAGAACCAGCCGTTGGCCACGCTCACCATGGAGTTCCACACCAGGTCCGGGGCCGCGAAGGGCAGCTCCAGCCAGCGCAGGCGCTGGACGCGGTTGAGTCCGTAGGCGCGGGCGGCCTCGTCGAGGCCATCCGGAAGCGTCTTCAGGCGCTGGTAGAAGGCGAAGGCCAGGTTCCAGGCCTGGCAGGTGACGATGAGGATCACCGCCGACAGCTCCAGGCCCGTGTTGCTGCGGGGGAAGAGGCTCACCATGGCCAGCAGCACCACGGGCAGGAAGGCCAGCAGGGGCACGCTCTGGAGGATGTCCAGGATGGGGATGAGGATCTTCTCAGCCAGCGCATCCTTGGCCGCCCAGTAGGCGATGGAGAGGCTGAAGGCGATGGAGATGGCGAAGGCCACCGCGGCCCGGGCCATGGAGAGCAGGGCGTATTTTGGGAGGGCGAAGGGGGAGAGGTCGATCTCCACCAGGGGTCGCTGCACGGCGGTCCACTGGCGGGCCACCAGCATGAACCCCATGACGAGGCCCACGAAGGCGGTCAGGACGAAGAGGTCCATCCACCGTCGCCGGCGTACGTGGATGCCGAACAAGTCGGAGGCTTGTCCCCACAGCGAGTGCAAGAGGTTGTTGATCATGGCCGGTCCGGACGCGAGTGCGGTTCAGGTTCGCGTGGCCGTGGAGCGAAGCAGCTACTCCAGGCACGAAGGAGGATCGTCGATGGTGCGTCTACTCATCGATTCCTCCTTTCCGGTAGTTGCTCCATAGGCAGAATGCCCCGGCCTCCGTGGTGGGTCAACCTCGGAAATGCAGGGAATTTGCAAAGTTACGAGCGGATGTCAGGGGCGGGGGACGGCCCCCAGGAGACCATGGATCACCTCGTCGGTGGTGACCCCGTCGGCCTCGCTCTCGTAGGTGAGCAGGAGCCGATGGCGGAGCACATCGGGGGCCAGGGTCACGACATCGTCGGGCAGCACATGATCCCGGCCCGCCAGCAGGGCCAGACCCTTTGAGGCGGACTGCAGGGCGAGGGAGGCCCGGGGCGAGGCGCCGCAGCGCAGGAGTTCGCGACCCTTCCACTCCTTGCCGTGCCCCTTCCGGGTGGACTGCAC
>CAYZND010000011.1:11278-19268 GCA_964479495.1 uncultured Mesoterricola sp. | reverse complement strand
ATGTACGCCCGGATCGCATCGTCCAGGCGAACCTGCTGGGCCAGACGGCCCGCTTCAAGGATCGCGGTCGCATCGAGGACGGGGAGCACGGCTTCCTCAGCCCCATCAGCCCGGCGCAGCACCTCGATCTCGTCGGTGTGCGATGGGTAGTCGATGCGCAGCTTGAACAGGAAGCGGTCCATCTGGGCTTCGGGCAGGGGGAAGGTGCCCTCCTGCTCCAGGGGGTTCTGGGTGGCCAGCACCAGGAAGGGGTCCGGCAGCTTGAAGCTGTCTTCGCCCAAGGTCACCTGCCGCTCCTCCATGGCCTCCAGGAGCGCCGATTGCACCTTGCTGGGCGCCCGGTTGATCTCGTCCGCCAGGAGCAGGTTGGCAAAGATCGGGCCTTTCTTGGGTGTGAAGGTCAGGCCCCGGGGATCGAAGACGAGGGTGCCCACCACATCGGAGGGCAACAGGTCCGGCGTGAACTGGATGCGGTGAAAGGCCAGATGGCTGGCGGCCGCCAGGGTCTTGATGCTGCGGGTCTTGGCCAGGCCCGGCAGGCCCTCCAGCAGCACATGGCCCCGGCAGAGCAGCGCCACCAGCAGGCGGTTCAGGAGGAGGGGCTGCCCCACGATGACCTTGCGGCATTCGTGGAGGAGCGCATCGAGGGATCGATTCTGGATGGCGGTGCTCATGGTCGGTTCCGTTGCACCATGATGACGGAAGTCCATCCATCCGCGCAGCCTGCAATCGCGGAGGCCCAGCCGGCATCCAACGGAATGCAAGTCGGGACGCAGGATGCCGAAACGATGATCGTCTTCCCCTCGAAAGGAGGCGCCATGACGATGGCATGGGGGTGGGTCCTCCTGCTCTTCGCGGCAGCCGGCACCGCTCTCGTGGGCTACGGGCTGGGGAGGCGCTTCTGGCTCGGCCAGGATCCGGCGAAGGAAGCGTTGAAGGGGAGCGAGGAGCGCTACCGGACCATCTTCGAGAACAGCCAGACCGTGATGCTCCTGATCGACCCCGAGACCGGTCGCATCGAGCAGGCCAATGCGGCGGCCTGCCGCTACTACGGCTATGCGAGGGAAGCCCTCACGGCCATGCGGATCTACGACCTCAACCCCATGCCTCCGGAGGAGCTTCGCGCCGAGATGCAGCGCGCCCGGAGGGAGCAGAGGAACCACTTCTACTTCCGCCACCGCCTGGCCAGCGGAGAGGTCCGGTACATCGAGGTCTTCAGCGGCCCGGTGCGGTTCGGCGGCAAGGAGTACCTCCATTCCGTCATCCACGACATCCACGACCGGCGCTTGGCCGAACAGGCCCTGCGCGAGAGCGAGGAACGGTACCGGACCCTGGCCGAGCAGCTGGGGGAGGGGCTGGTGATCCTCGACCGCGAAGGTCGCATCACTTTCTGCAACCGCCGCATGGCGGAGATGATCGGCTATGGTGTCGACGAGATCCTGGGTGCCTCTCCCCTTGCGGCGGTGATGGACGAGGACCGGGCCTTGATCCAGGCCAAAATGGTGGAGCGCCGCACCGGCAAGAGCGATCAGTACGAGGTACGCCTGAAGCGGAAGGACGGGGCGCTCCTCAACGTCCTGATCTCCGCGAGCCCCCTGTGCGACGAGGAGGGTGCATACACGGGTTCCCTGGCCCTGTTCTCGGACATCACCCTGCACAAGCGGTCCGAGGAGGCGGTGCGCCGGATGCAGAAGAGCGAGAGCCTGAGCCTGATGGCCAGCGGCATCGCCCACGACTTCAACAACCTCTTCCAGTCCATCCAGGGCAACCTGGAGCTGGCCCGGGCGAATGCCGGCGATCGAGCGCGTGTGGAGGCCAGTCTGGACCGGGCCCTTCGCATCCTGGGCGAAGCCGCGAGCCTGTCCAGGAAGATGCTGGACTATTCGGGACGGGGCTTCCGGAAGGCGGTGCCCGTGGATCTCCACGACCTGCTGGCTCCGCACCTGGACCCGTTGAGGCGTGAGTTTCTCCCTCCGGCGCGGCTCCAGGAGCACCTGACGGAGCGGACTCCTTCCGTGAGCGCGGACCCGGACCAGATCCTGCAAGTGGTCTCCGGGCTCCTGGCCAATGCCCGCGAAGCCATCGATGGCCCCGGAACCGTGACGCTCTCCCTGCAGCACGAGCACCTGGAGGAGCGGGACCTGCAGCGAGGGTTCTGGGCCGAGCCACCGCCCGGGCGGGATGTGGTCACGCTCACCGTGGCGGACACGGGGAAGGGCATCCCCAGTGATCACCTGGGGCGCATCTTCGACCCCTTCTTCACGACGAAGGAGGCGGGACGCGGGCTTGGGCTCTCCGCAACCCTGGGGATCCTGCGCAACCACCGGGCGGGGCTGCAGGTGGTCAGCGAGCCAGGTGGGACGGCCTTCCGCGTCTGCTTCGAAGCGTTGGGGCTGGAAGAGACCTGCGAGCTGCCCCTCCGACCGCAATCATCCCCCGCGGTGCGCACCATCTTGTTGGTGGACGATGACTCGGATCTGCGGGAGGTGGTGGCCGAAGGGCTGAAGGACGTCCTGGGCTACGACGTCCTGACAGCACAGGACGGGATGGAGGCCGTGGAGGTCTTCCGGAACAATACCGACCGCATCGCCCTGGTCCTGATGGACGCAGTCATGCCAAGGCTCTCCGGTGGACAGGCCTTCGATGCGATCAAACAGCTCCACCCTGGAGCCAAGGCCATACTCTGCAGCGGCTTCGGGGACGAGCTGGGCCGGGAGGCGCTGGAGAGGCACGGCTTCCTGGGTTTCCTCAAGAAGCCCTTCTCCCTCAAGGAGCTGGGAGAGGTCATCGAGCGGGTCGCAGGGCGTCCGTGAAGAGATCCGCCAGGCGCGCCTGGACCTCGACGATTTCCGGGGAGACTGCCTTGAAGGTGGCGGTGCCGTGGATGTTGATGCCGATGAAGTGCACGTCCAGCCCAGGGATCTCCCGCTTCCAGTAGGCCACGAAGAGGCTCAAGGGCACGCTGTGGGTGCTATGGATGAAGGAATCCAGGGTGTCGGGCTCGAAGAAGCCCCACTCGCCCAGGGGCCGCTCGGGGTTAGAGACCGCATCCACCAGGATGAGCACCTTCGCCCCGTGCTTGGCCACGAGGTGGGTGGCGTTCTCGATGGAGACGCCCACGGCGAAGGAGGCCAGCCCCGGGAGCTTCCGCACGTCGAGCTCCTGGGCCAGCAGATGGCCGATGGCATCGTCGCCGCGGAACTCGTTGCCGATGCCCATAAGCACGATGGGCTGCTCGAGCGCTTTCGCGCGGGTGAGCAGCTCCATCAGGCGGGTGGGGTTCTCCGTCACTTGGACTCGGGCCCGGTGGTCTCCTTGAGGCTTTCGTGGTCGAAGCCGGCCAGCTCGAAGCGCTCGTCCATGTCGATGGCGTTGCGGGCGCAGACCTCGGCGCAGCGGGCACAGTGGATGCAGCGGTCCACGTAGAGGACCATGCGCCACTTCTTGGGAACCTTGGGCGCGGCCTCGCCTTCCGCGGGGGGCGGAGGGGCGGGTTCCGTCACCTGCACGATCTCGATGGCCTCGGCCGTGCAGTCCTTGACGCAGAGCTGGCAGCCCACGCACTTCTCGTACACGAACCTGGGGACGCCGCGGTAGCCCTCGGGCACGGCCACAGCCTCGAAGGGATACATGCGGGTTGCAGGCTTCTTCGTGAGGTTGCGAAGCATTTCCGGAATGAAGGCGCCGATCTTGCTCATGGGTGAACCACTCCTTGGGCCTTGAGGACAAGCACGACCAGGAACTGGAGCAGGCTCAAGGGGGCCAGGTATTTCCAGCTGAAGACCACGATCTGGTCGATGCGGATGCGGCCGAAGCTGGCGCGGATCACGCTGAGGATGCCCACCACGAAGAGCGTCTTGACGAGGAGCCAGAGGCCCGCGAACACAGGCCCGGCGAACTCACCAAAGAGCTTCACCATCGGGAAGCTGGGGAGGAATACTGCGGCCACCAGGGCGGCGCCGGTATACATCAGGATGTTCTTCTGGAGCCGGAAGATGCCGTACTTCTTGCCGCTGTATTCGGTCAGGGGACCGGCGACCACTTCGGTCTCGGCCTCGGGGATGTCGAAGGGCACGCGCTCCAGCTTGGCCTGGAGGCAGGTGATGGCAACGCCCAGGGCCATGGTCTGGCCGATGGCGCGCAGCAGGACGCTCCACCAGGGACCTTCCCACCAGGGGAAGGCCATGATCGTGGTGATCTGCCAGCTGCCCGCGATGACGGCGGGGGTCAGGAGGGCCAGGAAGAAGGGCACCTCGTAGGCGAACATCTGCGTCAGCACGCGGGAGGCCCCGATGAGGCTGAAGGGGCTCGAGGAGAACCAGCCCGCCAGGAAGAGCGCAAAGGACGGGATCGCCAGCAGGTAGGCGTCGACGATGATGTCGCCGGGGAACGAGGTGTAGGGCTGGATCACCCAGAGGGGCACCAGGAGGCCCGAGGCGCACACGGCGGCCAGGGAGACGAGGGGCATGAGCGCGAACATGAGCTTGTCCGCGGCGTAGGGGGTGAGGTCCTCCTTGGCGAAGAGCTTCACCAGGTCCGCCACGGGCTGCAGGAAGCCGCCCTGCCCCGTGTAGAGGGGGCCAACGCGGTTCTGCATGCGGGCGTAGAGCTTCCGGTCCATCCATTCAAGCACGGCGGCCATCATGAACTGGAAGAGGAACCCCGGGAAGACGAGAACGAAAAAGGCGACTTTGATGACATCCATGGTTCGTGCTCCCGTCTAGGAAAGGCTGATGCCCACTTCTTTCCGGTAGAACTCGATGCCTTTCTTCCGGAGGTCTTCCCACGTCATGACCTGGCGGCCGCGGTTCACATCGTTGAGAACCACGGTGGTGCGGTCGGTGCAGGAGAAGCAGGGGTCGATGGAGGCGATGGCGATGGGAATGTCCGCCACGTAGGAGCCGATGACGGATTCCACCGCCGCTTCCAGGTTGGCCATGGTCGGTGCGCGGACCTTGACCCGGTCGGGCTTGTCCGTGCCGTTGGCGCGGACATAGTGGCAATCCTCGCCGCGGGGCGCCTCGTAGCGGGCCAGGGCAAAGCCCTCGGGCACCTTGCGGGGCACCTTCTTCACGGCGATGTCGCCTTCAGGGAGGTTCTCGAGCATCTGGCGGATCATGCTGCAGGACTCGAGGAGCTCGAGCACGCGGACGATGACGCGACCGAGGATGTCGCAGTTGGTGTCGGTGATGACCTTGAACTCCAGGTCGGGATAGGCTCCGTAGGGATCGTCCCGGCGGATGTCCAGGTCCAGGCCCGAGGCCCGGGCGAAGGGGCCCACGGAGCACATGGCCTTGGCCTTCTCCGGGGGCAGGACGCCCACGCCCTTGATGCGGGCGACGAAGGTGGGCTCGTTGGTTCCGATGTGCGCGTAGTATTCCATGCGCTTCTCGAGGTCCTTCACCATGGCGAGGACCTTCGTGCGCTGCTCGTCCGTGATGTCGCGCCGGACGCCGCCGATGGTGTTGATGGCGTAGTTGACCCGGTTGCCCGTGATGGACTCCAGGAGCTCCATCACGATCTCGCGGTCACGCCAGACCAGCATGAAGAGGGAGTCGAAGCCCACCTCATGGGCGGCCACGCCGATCCAGAGCAGGTGGCTGTGCAGGCGCTCCAGCTCGCAGACCAGGCTCCGGAGGTACTCGCCCCGCTTGGGGACCTCCAGGTTGAGGATCTGCTCCACGGCCATGCTGAAGGCGGTGGTGTGGGAGTGGGAGCAGATGCCGCAGATGCGCTCCAGCAGGTAGAGGCACTGGTAGTAGTTCCGATCCTCGCAGGCCTTCTCCATGCCCCGGTGGTTGTACCCGAGCTGGTAGCGGGCGCCGACGATCTCCTCGCCGCGGATGTCGAAGTCGAACTGGGCCGCCTCTTTCAGGAAGGGGTGCTGCGGCCCGACGGGAATCCAGATGGTGTCCTTGTCCATGTCGCGCTCCTAGGCCTTTTCGTCCGTCTTCACTTCCACCGTCGGCCAGGGCTCGCCCGCCCGAGGGGGACGGCAGTCCTTGCGGAGGGGGTAGACGCCCGCCGGCCAGTCCTCGGGAAGGGTGGCACGCCGGGGATCAGGGTTGCCGACCGGGTCCACACCGAACATGTCCCTCAGCTCGCGCTCGTAGGGGATGGCGCCGGGGATCAGGTCCGCCAGGGTGGGCACCGTGGGGTTCTTGTGGTCCATGTGGACGCGCAGGGTGATGCACACCTTGCCGCCGAAGAAGTAGTTGGCCAGGATGTGATCGCGCATGTCCTCGCCACAGATGGTGGAGAGGTGGAAGATCCCGAACTTCTCCTTCACGACCTGGACAGCGCCCCGGAGTTCCTCGGGCTGCAGGTCGATCCAGAAGCGGCGGGGTCGGGTCTGGACGACCTCCTTGCCCGGGAAGGCTTCCTGGATGGCTTTCGGGTAGTCCGCAATGTTCATGGTCGCCCTCACGCGGAAGATTTGTCGAGCTGGTTCAGGAGCTTGGCCACGCCGTCGATGATCGACTCGGGCTTCACGGGGCAGCCGGGGATGTAGGCGCTGACAGGGATGACCGCGTCGATGCCTTCCATGACGTTGTAGCAGCCCCGGAAGGCGCCGCCACTGCAGGCGCAGCTGCCCACGGCCACCACGAACTTCGGGTTGGGCATCTGGGCGTAGATCCGCTGCAGGCGCTTGGCGATCTGGAGGGTCACGGGGCCACTGCAGAGCAGGACGTCCGCATGGCGGGGGGAGGCCTTGAGCATGACGCCGAAGCGCTCAAGGTCGTAGTGGGGCATCAGGGCCGCCAGGATCTCGATGTCGCAGGCGTTGCAGGCGCCCGAGTTGAAGTGGAGGACCCAAGGCGACTTGACCCGGCCCCATTTCACAAGTTTGTTCAGCATGCGTCACCCCGGGGCTAGTCGAAGTCCACGTAGAGGATGTAGATGGAGATGGCGATCACCGCGAGGTAGGTGATCGCCTTGTAGGCGCCCGCGCCGGTGGGCACCGTGGCGATGGTCATGATGGCCACGTGCATGATCGTGAAGAACAGAGCGGCGATGTAGAACTTCTGGTAGCCGAACTGGAACCGCTGGCCTTCATACTCGTTGCCGCAGGCGTAGGGCTGCTCCTTGCCGGGCTCGGGCACGGGCGCCCCGGCCATCCGGTTTCCCAGGGCGTAGAGGCCATAGCCCACCAGCATGAACAGGACGAAGGCGATCGGAGGAGACAGGAGGATGTTCAGGTCCATGGATCACCCCTTCAGCTTGGACTGTCGACGGATGTCGAGCGTGACGTGGATCTTGTGGGAAATGATCACGATGCCCAGCATGACCGCCGCCATGATCGTCTCCACGATGATGAAGGTGACGATCAGGGCCTGGATGAAGTCCGGCCGGCCCTGGTGGAGCCCGGCCCCCAGAAGGATCATGGTGAGGCCCTTGGAGATGACCTCCACCCCCAGCATGATCCGGATCAGGTTCCGGTAGCCCAGCAGGAGGTAGACCCCCACCATGACGGTAAGAAAGCCGAAAAACAGGAGACCGTAGACTTCGCTAGTCATGCTTGCCCCCCTCATGGGACTGGTGCGTGGCGGAGCGCTTGAAGAGCGCGAGGATGGCGAAGACGCCCGCGAGGATCAGGGCGGCCTGGCCCAGGACATCCGTGGTGCGCTCGTCCCAGAAGGCGAGGCTGAAGCCCTGCGTGATCTTGTCGGCGGCGACCATGACCCCACCGGGGGTCACCGGGGTGCTGGCAATCCACTTCAGGGCGAAGAAGTCCACCCCGATGAAGAAGAGCAGGAAGGCCGGCAGCAGGTAGCCGGTGATCTTGGACTCCTCGTTCTGGTCCGAGTCCTTGGTGAGGCTGATGGAGGACACGAACAGCACGGTGATGAGGCCGGCGCAGACGCTCAGCTCGAACACCGCAGCCACCCACGCCCCGTGGTGGAACAGGACCAGGGAGAGGAAGACGCTGGCCGAAGCCAGGGCCACGGCGGCCTTCAGGAGATCCTTGGCGAGACCCACCGCCAGGATC